>JAACFN010000035.1 GCA_009937455.1 Verrucomicrobiaceae bacterium
AATACGCCAAAGCATGACCTCCGGCTTAGATGACGACGCCCAATCTGCTCAACTCATACGAGCCGTGGTATTGGGTGAGCGCCCAGGGCGAACCTCGTCGATGGTTGAGGATTTCCGCAAGAGCGGCACCCTTCATGTGTTTGCCGTCAGTGGTCTGCATGTGGGCATGGTAGGAACTATCTTTGGCTGCCTGCTCTGGTTTCTTAGAGCCCCGCGCTGGATGCTCATCGGCGGTGTCATTATTGCCATGACTGCTTACGCAGGTATCACAGGCCTGCGCCCACCTTCGGTGCGAGCCGTCATTATGGCGACCGTCTTCCTCACCGGATTTCTTATCAAGAGAAAGCCCTCTTTGATCAACAGCCTAGGAGCGAGTGCCATCATCGTATTACTCTGGGATGGTCACCAGCTCTTCACACCCGGGTTTCAACTATCCTACGGGGTACTGCTGACACTCGCGATGGCTACCGCATTCTGGATCCGTATTCTCAAACCGATGGCTGAGATCGACCCCTTTATGCCAAGACTTCTGCTGACTCCATGGCAAGAGCGCATTTTAGGATGGCGCAAATGGCTGCGCAACTCCCTCTCGGTTTCGCTGGCAGCCTGGATGGGCTCAGCTCCGCTGATATGGATTCATTTTGGCATTGTCACTCCTATCGCCATCATCGCGGGCATACCACTCATGCTGATGGTTTTTGTCATTCTTGCCCTAGCGATGCTGGCTATCTCAGCAGGAGCCCTCTGGCAGCCAGCCGGTGATGCCGTCAATCACATCAACTCATGGGTTGCCAAATCAACCTATCAGACAGCCGCCGCATTCGCACATATTCCAGGTGCCTACTGGCATAAAAAACCAACGCGGCCAGAAAAAGGCCAGATCATTGTGTTTGATATCCCCAATGGAGGCGGCGCCAATCTCATCGACACCGGCGGCGGCATCTTGCTAGATGGCGGCCGTGATGACACCTTCTTCTGGCATGTTTTACCCACGCTTCAGGCCCTTAATATCGAACCCGATTCACTCATCATCAGCCATGCCGATTCCAAACACAGTGGCAGTATGAGCCTCTGTCTGAATCAGTTTAATCCCAGGCAAGCGATCATTCCCCGCGATGATCAGTTGAGCAAAAGCTACCAGGCCTTTATCGAAAAATCAGCCGAAACCAACTGCCAACTCATCACGCCTCACTCAGGACAAATCTTTCCCATCGAGCTCGGCGTAGCCCTTGAGATCCTGCAAGCCCCCATCGAGCTCAGTGGCTACGGACGCGCGGATGATAGTGGCCTGGTGATGCGTTTGCATTGGCACGGCTGGAAAATCATGTTCACCGGAGATGCTGGATTTATCACCGAGACTAGGTTGCTAGCTTCCGGTGCAGACCTGCAAGCAGACGTCATTATCAGCGGCAGAAATAGAGGCGATCATACCGGCCGTGAGGAGTTTTACCGCGCAGTATCACCTCAGGTCATCATCTCAAGTAATTCAGAGTTCCCAGCAAACGAACGTATTCCAGAAAACTGGTTCACCCGCACAGAGGCGCTGGGTATCACCACCATTGATCAGCAACAATCTGGAGCCGTTACCCTAACGATCAAAGACCAGCGGCTAGTACTTACCCCCACATTGGAAAATGCCGATGTGATCACCATTGACCCCCGATCCAACCTGCGGTGACAATTCGATGGACAATCTTGTTCTAAACCATCAATTTGCATTTCAGAAAACAACCACTTCAACGAGCTATCGTCAGAAAAAATTTCAGTCTCCTTCTTGCCCTGCGCTACCTCAACCCGCTGCGCACCCATGTCTCGGTCATCACCCTGATCTCGCTGGCTGGAGTTGCCATCGGTGTGATGGTCCTCATCGTTGTCCTCTCCGTGTTTGGCGGCTTTGAACAACTGGTGAAAGACCGTGTGTTGAGCTACACCCCCCACATCAATGTTGAGCGCATTGCCTCGTGGCCCGATGCCGAGGAATTTCCCGACTATAATGCTGAGGCAGAATGGCGGGCATTGGAAAAATCAATGTCCTCACTCGATGGAGTGGAAAGCGCCTACGCCTTAGTAAATGACTGGGTGCTACTCGACCGAGCCGGCAGTGTTGCTCCGGCAGCGATGCAAGCCATTGATACTGCCAACAAGACCCAACTCAAATCCCTGCAAGATCTCATCGAACCAGGCAATGGCAATGCTGATATGGGCCTTGGAGAAACCGCCGTCATTTCCTCAATCACGGCTGAGCGCTTTGGTATTATGGTTGGTGACACTATCCAGATTCATAACAATCGCAACCTCGAGCAAGTACAGCCGATTCTTGAGCGCATTGGGGAGCCTTCTTTACATCAGAGCACAGCCCAAGGACTTGCCCAGATCAGGAACGACTTGCAAAAAATGTTTACCCAAGCTGACGACAAGGAAACCACTCCCATTAAACAACTTCAAGAGCTCTACTACAACCACCTGATGCCACTCATGGATCAGAACCTGCGCAATGTGGAAAGAGATGCTCTCGATGCTCTTCTCATCCACCTTGAGCAAGGTGAGCGCAGCACCCCTGATCCAGATAACAGCGGCATTTACACCTTCGAAGCCGGCCACACGGCAAAAGCACTCGAGCTGCTCGACGAGCTGACAACCATCAATGCGGACAAAGCTGACATTCAAGACATCAAACACATGAGGACCGTGGTGCTGCCCAAAGACCTCACCGTGATCGGTATTTATCAGGCAACCCGCCACGCTGCTAGCCCAGATGTCTTTGTCCCCCTCCCTGTTGGCCAAGACCTTACAGGCCTCGGTGCTGGTGTACGCGGCATCGCCCTGCGACTCACCGATCCATATTATGCTGCCGAGGTTCTCAATGAGCTGGTGCAGCCCAATCTCCCAGACGATGGCGCTTGGCTAGCGCGCACCTGGATGCAGAATCATCAGCAGCAATTCGGCCTCATCAAAACCCAACGTCAATTGCTCACCTTTTCGTTGTCATTCATTATGATGGTCTCCGCCTTTTCCATTATGGCTGTGATGTTTACCGTCACCATCCAGAAAAAGCGTGAAATCGGCGTCATGAAAGCCCTTGGCGCCGCACCCGCTCAGCTCATCCGTGTATTTCTCTACCAAGGCATTATCATCGGCCTATTCGGCGGCCTCATCGGCCTTGGTCTCGGCTACCTGGTCATTGATAACAGGCAAGTCATCCTCGATCTTTTTGCCTCATGGGGGTTTGACCCATTCCCCTCCGAATTTAATGGTTTTGACGGTCTTCCAGCCGACCTTCAAGCAAAGGAATTCATCGGCGTCTTTATCTTTGCCTTTGTCATGTGCGTGATTGCCACACTGATTCCAGCCATCGCCGCCTCTCGCAGTGATGCCGCCAAATCTCTTCGTAATATGTAGCCAGACCGGCATATATTATATCTCTTTTATACCCGTCTATTTTTTGTCATTTCGCTGACGTAGCTTGCGAACGGGCTCGCCCATTCCAGTTTACATTCCAGTTTACATTCCGGTTTCCATTCCGAGCTTCATCCCGAGCTTCATCCCGATTTCTCACAGTGCGCTCAGCTCGTCTCGACCCTCTTATCATCGAATAAGTGCCCACTCTCCACTTGAGCCTTGATTCTTGGCTCCGGATTCTTGAACCTCCCACTCAATGAAAGACATCGTCTACTTCGACCTCGAGACCCAACGCAGCTTCGGCGATGTCGGGGGCGCTAAAAACAAAGATAAAATGGGCATCTCTGTGGGCGTGGCTTATTCCACACGCACGGGCCAGTACCATATCTTCGGGGAAGATCAAACCGATGCTCTGGTGGATATGCTTCTCAAGGCCGATCTTGTTGTCGGTTACAACCACATCTATTTTGATTATCCGGTGCTGCAAGGCTACACCATTCTTGATCTCCCTAATCAGACGCTCAATCTTGATATGCTCATCGAAGTGGAAAAAGTGCTTGGACATCGCCTCAAGCTAGATTCGATTGCATCGGCAACTCTAGGCACCGGGAAATCTGCTGATGGCCTAGATGCCCTACGGTGGTGGCAAGAGCACAAAAAAACAGGCAATCTCGAGCCCTTGATGAAAATTGCCGAATACTGCTGTTATGATGTCAAAGTCACCAAAGAGGTGCATGAATATGCCCTCAAACATGGTCACTTAAAATACAATGACCGCAACGGTAACCCTACGCAGGTTGAGGTAGATTGGAGCTGAGCGCTCCCAGCAAGATCAAAAAAGCCCGGCATCACGTGAAGTGAGCCGGGCTTGTGATTTGTTTCTTTGCGATGAAGCTTGGCGCCTTATGCGGATTCTTCGCCTGCGGTGACAGGCTTAGCCTGAAGAGGAAGTTCCTCAACAGCCACTGATCCATCGGCATCTACGCCTTCACCATTTTCATCAAAGTCATCTTGCTTTGGCTCTGGTTCTTCAACAGTAAACTCAATATCCACATCGCGATGCTGGTGGAATCCAGTTCCTGCAGGAATCAAGTGACCCATGATGACGTTTTCCTTAAAGCCACGAAGGTGATCAACACGACCGATTGTGGAAGCATCGGTAAGCACACGAGTGGTGTCCTGGAACGATGCCGCCGAGATGAAGGATTCGGTCTCGAGTGATGCCTTAGTGATACCGAGCAACACGGGCTCAGACTCAGCAGCAGCACCACCTTGAGAGATTACTTCCTCGTTCGCTTTCTTGAACGTGGTGCGATCAATCTGATCACCCCAGAGGAATTCAGTATCGCCTGGCTCGGTGATCTTCACCTTGCGCAGCATCTGACGAATAACGATCTCGATGTGCTTGTCATTAATTTCTACACCCTGAAGACGGTAAACACGCTGAACCTCATTGGTGAGGTGCTCTTGAAGAGCTTGCGCGCCACATGCCTCCAACAAGTCGTCTGGAGATACTGGGCCTTCGGTAATCTGATCACCACGGTGAAGGAAGTCACCTTCTCCCACAATGATGTGTTTACCCATAGGGACCAAGTGATCTGCATGCTCGCCGGTGTCCATATCAGTCACGATGACCTTTTTCTTGCCGCGCACATTGGGGCCGTAGGAAACTTCACCGTCGATCTTAGCGATGGTGCAGGCCTCCTTCGGACGACGTGCTTCGAAGAGCTCGGCAATACGTGGCAGACCACCAGTAATATCACCAGTCTTGGCAATCTTACGAGGTGTTCTAGCAAGTTGAGCACCACCCTTAACGTTAGCGCCCTCTTTCACAGAAAGGTGGGCACCCACAGGGATAGAACAGCTGTAAACAACTTCAGAAGTCTTCTTATCAACGATAACGATTTGCGGGTGGAGGTCTTCCTTGTGTTCGGTGACCACCATGCCCTTCTTGCCTGTTTCCTTGTCAGTCTCAGACTGGACAGTAATGCCCTTGATCATGTCACGGAACTCAACTTTACCAGGTTTCTCAGTGAGAATTGGCACGTTGTAAGGATCCCAGGTTACAAAGACTTCGCCTTTTTTAACCTTTTCACCATCAGGAACTGAAATAGCAGAACCCATCACAAGATTGTAGGACTCAAGCTCGAGTCCGTCCTTGTCGCGGATTGCAATGGCACCCTTCTTATTAAGCGCCACAAAGTTACCGTCAGCATCCTTCACATCACGAACGTCTTTGTAGACAACCGTTCCGCCATGCTTGGCCTTGATGATTGGCTGCTTGAACGAGGATGATGCTACACCACCGACGTGGAACGTCCGCATGGTCAGCTGCGTTCCGGGCTCACCGATCGACTGAGCGGCAACAATGCCGACAGCTTCGCCGAGCTTAGCTACCTCACCAGAAGCAAGGTTAAGTCCATAACACTTCTGACAACATCCGCGGTCTGCCTCACAGGTGAGGGTGGAGCGAATCTTGAGGCGCTCGAAGCCAAGATCCTCGATCTTGTTGGCTTCGTCTTCGCCGATGAGCTGGCCGACCTCAAGGACAACGTTACCCGATACAGGGTCCGTCACCTTTTCACCGGAAACTCGACCGTAGATACGAGATGATAGTGATGCTGCTTCCTCATCGTTTTCGATGATAGGCTCGGCAGTAATACCGTTAACAGTGCCACAATCCGCTTCAAAGATGATGACGTCTTGGGACACATCAACCAGCTTACGGGTCATGTATCCTGAGTCAGCGGTCTTCAGCGCGGTATCGGCAAGTCCTTTACGCGCACCGTGTGTGGAAATAAAGTATTCCAGCACAGACAGGCCCTCACGGAAGTTGGAAGTAATCGGGCGCTCAATAATGTCGCCAGATGGCTTGGCCATCAGACCACGCATACCAGAGAGCTGCTTGATCTGCTGCTTGTTACCACGAGCACCGGAATCAACCATCAAGAAGAGCGGGTTGACAATCTTGTCTCCCTCGTTGTGCTCAAGCTTACGGTAGAGTGCATCTGCAATATTATCAGAAGCGTGAGTCCAGATGTCGATCACCTGCTGGTATCGCTCATTGTCTGTAATCACACCGTTACGATACTGCTTTGTCACTTTCTCAAGCTCAGCGTATGCCTTCTCAAGCTCAGGCTTCTTCTCCTCGGGCACGACCATGTCGACGATTCCAATAGAGATACCAGAACGGGTTGCTTCCATGAAGCCGAGTGACTTCAGAGCATCAAGAACCTTCACGGTAGATGCTTGTCCAGCACACTGGTAACAACGCCAGATGATGTCGCCAATTTGCTTCTTACCCACATTGAAGTTTAAGAACCCAAGACCAGAAGGCCAGATCTCATTGAAACGGACACGTCCTGGTGTGGTCTCAATAATCTTGCTCTCGTGATCACCAAAGAAGGTCTTATCTTCTTTGCCGAAGTCCGGGTTACGCAGACGAATCCAGTCATGATACTTCACCTTGCGACTAGCAATGGCAAACTCGACTTCCGTCGTGTTCTCAAAGAGTGGCAAGTGAACACCTTTCCTCGTCTCTAGCTCTTTAGCTGTCAATTGACGAGCGTAAGTGAGGTAGTAAGATCCGAGAATAATATCCTGTGATGGCACCGTGATCGGCTTACCGCTGGCAGGTGAGAAGATGTTGTTGGGCGCCAGCATAAGCTGACGACACTCCATCTGTGCCTCCACGGAAAGTGGCACGTGCACAGCCATCTGGTCACCGTCAAAGTCGGCATTGTAGGCGGTACAAACGAGCGGGTGAACACGAATCGCGGATCCCTCAATGAGAACAGGCTCAAACGCCTGAATGGAGAGACGGTGCAATGTAGGAGCACGGTTCAACATGACGGGGTGCCCTTTAGTCACCTCTTCGAGAATGTCCCAGACTTCAGTTGTCTTACGATCAATCATCTTCTTGGCACTACGCACAGTGTGGCAGTAACCCAGATCCTTGAGTCGGCGGATGATGAATGGCTCGAATAATGTCAGTGCCATTTTCTTGGGCAAACCACACTGGTTGAGCTTAAGCTCTGGTCCAATCACAATAACTGAGCGTCCAGAGTAGTCTACACGCTTACCGAGTAAGTTCTGACGGAAGCGTCCACCTTTACCCTTGAGCATGTCAGAGAGTGATTTGAGTGCACGGTTGCCAGCGCCAGTGACGGCACGTCCATGACGACCATTGTCAAATAATGCGTCCACCGCCTCTTGAAGCATGCGCTTCTCGTTACGGATAATGACGTCCGGAGTTTTGAGCTTAAGAAGGTTCTTCAAGCGGTTGTTCCGGTTAATGACACGACGGTAAAGGTCGTTAAGATCAGATGTGGCGAAACGTCCGCCTTCCAGTGGCACCAATGGACGAAGGTCCGGCGGGATCACTGGGAGCACGTTCATAATCATCCACTCTGGGCGTGTCTTGCTTTGGGCAAATCCACGAGCGAGTTTGATACGCTTGGCGAGCTTCTTCTTAGTCTGCTTGGAGCGAGTATTTTGCATCTCTTCTTCAAGCTGAACCGTAAGCTCTGCGAGGTTGACACCAGAAAGCAATGATTGGAGTGCCTCAGCACCCATCTCTGCCTTAAAGTTGCCATCACCGTAGGCATCTTCAGCTTCAAAGAGTTCACTCTCGCTGAGAAGCTGACCAAGTTGTAAATCGGTGCTACCGACATCGGTCACAACAAAGTCCTCATAGTAAATAATTCTCTCAAGCTGACGTGCAGCCAGGTCAAGAACCAGGCCAATACGGCTAGGCATACATTTGTAGAACCAGATGTGAGAAACAGGAACCGCAAGCTCGATGTGGCCCATGCGCTCGCGACGAACGCGGGACAGAGTTACCTCCACACCACAGCGATCACAAACGACACCCTTGTGTTTGATACGCTTGTATTTTCCACAGGCACACTCCCAGTCACGGGTTGGTCCAAAGATACGCTCACAGAAGAGGCCTCCTTTTTCCGGCTTAAATGTCCGGTAGTTAATTGTTTCTGGGTTCAGCACTTCACCGCTGGACCAAGATCTCATGATCTCAGGAGAAGCAACGGTAATGGCAACATGATCGAACTGCTCAGGCTTTTCATTGACTCCGAAAAGTTCACGCAGGTTATTTTCAACGCTCATAATGATAAATGGTAAGTATTAAGTTTAATGGTTAGGTTGTCTTGTCTGCGGTTAGAGTGTGAGGTCATCGAGTGAGAATTCCGAGCCTCCTTCTTTAGGTCGTCCACCGGTTCCCGGTCTGACATCTAAACAGAGAGACTGCATTTCCTTCATCAGCACGTTAAAGGACTCCGGTGTTCCTGCCTCAAGGTTGTTATCCCCTTTGACGATGGACTCGTAGATCCTTGTGCGGCCCTGAACATCGTCAGACTTCACAGTAAGAATTTCCTGAAGGGTGTAGGCGGCGCCGTAGGCTTCAAGTGCCCAGACCTCCATCTCACCAAATCGCTGACCACCGTATTGGGCCTTACCACCGAGCGGCTGCTGGGTAACGAGACTGTATGGTCCAACGGCACGGGCGTGAATCTTGTCAGCCACGAGGTGACCAAGCTTGAGCATGTAGATCATACCGACCACGACAGGGTTGTGGAAGGCTTCGCCGGTGCGACCATCATAGAGGGTCGATTTACCACCGATGGTGCCATCCTTACCGTCACCAATCCAGGTGTAACCAGCGGTTTCAGCTTCGCCCTTCTTACGCTCGCGAACCTCACCATTGTCACCGACGTATTTGACGCCATCGACCTGCTTGGCTTTGGTCATGAACTTCCAAATTTCTGCTTCCGGAATACCGTCGAAAATCGGGGTAGCCACAGTGAATCCTAGAGCTTTAGCTGCAACGCCGAGGTGGGTTTCAAGAACCTGCCCAACGTTCATCCGTGATGGCACACCAAGTGGGTTCAGGCAGATCTCCACTGGAGTTCCGTCACTGAGGTATGGCATGTCTTCTTCTGGCACGATAGTGGCGACAACACCCTTGTTACCGTGACGTCCAGCCATCTTATCACCAACGCTAAGCTTACGCTTGGCAGCAACAAAGACTTTGACCTCCTTAATGGCACCTGGGTCGATTTCCTCACCGCTCTCAAGCTGATCAAGACGACGCTCACGATCTGTATCAAGCTCACCGAAGCGGCTCTCGAAAGTGGCGATGATCTCAAGGATCTTGTTGCGAATAGGTGATGGATCAATCTCGATGTGATCATAGATAGAAGCGAGCTTACGAAGCAGCGTCTTGGTGATCTTGCGGTTGGCGGGAATGATAATCTCACCCGTTTGAGCATTGACGACATCAAGAGGAATTTTTTCTCCAAGGAGAATATCAGACAGCTTTTCAGTGAGTTGCTCTGTAAGCTGATCTTTCTTCTTCTTGTATTCATCGTTGATCTTCTTGACCTGCTTTTTGAGCTTTGCAGGGTCCAACTCGTTCTCGCGCTTGCGGGCAAGTCCGTGTGTAACAACGCGGATATCTTGAACGATACCCGTGCAACCGGATGGGACCCGGAGTGAAGTGTCTTTCACGTCAGCAGCTTTTTCACCAAAGATGGCACGAAGAAGGCGCTCTTCAGGGGCCAACTCAGTCTCGCTCTTCGGTGTGATCTTACCGACTAGAATATCTCCTGGCTTCACCTCGGCTCCGATGCGGATAATGCCATCGTGATCGAGGTTTTTAAGTGCTTCATCTCCTACGTTTGGAATATCACGAGTGATTTCCTCTGGTCCGAGTTTGGTATCACGTGCTGCGCACTCAAATTCTGAAATATGAATGGAGGTGTAGATGTCCTCTTTCACTACTTTTTCAGAGATGACGATGGCATCCTCAAAGTTGTATCCATTCCATGGCATGAACGCCACCAGGATATTACGGCCGAGAGCAAGCTCACCACCTTCTGTGTTGGGACCATCTGCAAGCACATCACCAACCTTCACCTTATCTCCGCGGTTGCAGATAGGCTTCTGGTTGAGGCAGGTGCCAGCATTCGAACGCATAAACTTACGCAGTGGATAAGCAAAAATACCCTTGGCAGGATTGCTTTTCACAGCGGTCATATCACTGAGGAACTTCTCATCTGAAACGGGAAGTTTACCATCTTTGGTAGTGATAATCACCTCAGCTGTGGCAGCGGCAATGACGCCATCAGCTTCAGCAACGATGACTGCTCGTGAGTCCTCGGCTGCCTTTGCCTCAAGTCCAGTTCCCACAAGTGGGGCATCTGAGATGAGCAGAGGCACACCCTGACGTTGCATGTTTGCACCCATGAGGGCACGGTTAGCATCATCGTGCTCTAGGAAAGGAATGATACCAGCAGCAACAGATACAAGCTGCTTGGGAGACACGTCCATGTACTGAACAGTCTTGGGATCAACCTCGATAAACTCGCCACTCTCGCGAGCAGTAATTTTCTCAGTCAGGAAGTTACCTTTTTTATCAATCGGGTTGTTCGCCTGCGCAATGAGGAATTCTTCCTCCTGATCCGCGGTGACATATTCAATCTGATTGCTGACTTTACCGTTCTTAACCAAACGATAAGGAGTCTCAATAAATCCAAACTCATTAATACGAGCGTAGGTGCAAAGCGAGTTGATCAGGCCAATGTTGGGACCCTCAGGAGTCTCAATCGGGCAGATACGACCGTAGTGGGAAGTGTGCACCGGTTCAAACCACCAGGTCCGAGTGCAGAGAGACGACGCTTGTGAGTTAATTCTGCCAGAGGGTTAGTCTGGTCCATGAACTGAGACAGCTGAGAACGACCAAAGAAGTCACGAATAACGGCACTGAGGGCCTTCGGGTTGATAAGCTTCTGTGGTGTCATGCCCTCCAAGTTCACATCAAAGAGAGTCATACGCTCTTTAACGAGACGCTCTGTGCGAGCAAGTCCGACACGGCACTGGTTGCCGAGTAGTTCGCCAACAGCGCGCACACGACGTGAACCAAGGTGGTCAATATCATCAAGTACACCCTCACCTTTTTTCAGGCGGAGGAGATACTTCACAGCACCAAGGAAATCCTCGGGCACCATGACTCGCACTTTAGGATCAACATCAAGCTTGAGCTTTTGGTTGATTTTGTAGCGTCCTACACGGGTCAAATCATAACGCTTCTCGTCAAAGAAGAGACGCTCCAACAAGGCCTTAGAGTTGGTTACGGTTGGCGGATCACCGGGGCGAAGCTTACGGTAGATGTCCTTCAGTGCGGACTCTTCGTCGTGAGCTGGGTCTTTCTTCAAAGACTTCAGAAGAATTTCATCTTCGCGGGAATCGATAACATCAACGGTCTTGTAACCAAGCTCGATGAGCTGGTTCACATTACCAATCGTCATAGGCTCATAAGCCTTCACGATGACGATTTCATCATCAAGGATGTCTTCGAAGGTTACTTTCTGAGCAAGCTCTTCTTCGTCGTTGTCTTTAACGATTTTCTTCAGATCGAGCTTCTCGATGTTGTAAAAGTGCTCACAGAGATCACGATCCGTAGGCCAGCCCATGGCGCGGAGGAAGGTGGTAGCGAGGAACTTACGACGGCGACGGCGTCTATCGAGGTAGACGTAAAGCAGATCGTTGGTGTCAAATTGAGTTTCCAACCATGAACCACGGTCTGGAATAATCCTAAAGGAATTGAGTGTCTTACCATTGAGGTGAGTAGATGTCTCGAAGCAGATACCGGGGGAACGGTGAAGCTGAGAAACAATCACGCGCTCCGCGCCATTGATAACAAAAGTGCCACGGCGAGTCATCATCGGCATTTCGCCCATATAAACACGCTCTTTTTTGGTACCACTTTCATCCTTAAGCTTGAAAGTTACATAGAGGCCAGCGCTGAAAGTTTCGCCGGTCTGGAGGGACTCGAGGGCAGTCGCTTTAGGCTCCTCGATATCGTATGAAATAAATTCTAAGGTGATTGCCTCATCATAACTTTTGATGGGGAAAATCTCGCGAAACACTGCCTGTAGGCCAGAGTCATCACGCTGTGATGCAGCTATATCTCTCTGGAGAAAATCCTCATAGGATTTACTTTGAACCTCGATTAAGTTTGGGGGTTCGATGACTTCCTCAATTGTTCCGTAGTAGCGTCGTTCTGCCATAATATTTAGTGGGTGTGAGCTTTGGTAAGCTGAATGCTGATTGCTTTGGGGCTGTTAACTCAAATGGAGACGGGTGTAATAGTCTTAAAATCACGCTGGGGCATGCGGTATTCTAAGCGTCCTACTGTAGGCAGATGTGCCCGCACTGTTTCCAGTCCGGGCGATGATGCATACACTTGTCGTCTCTAGTTGGGTTGGGATGGGATTAATTACCTGGGAACGTCTTCCCCGGTGATTGTAGTGATTTTAAAAGAAACCGTAGTTTCTTGTGGGTAAGTATGACTGACTTGTGTGTGGTGCTTGGACCGTAGTGGGCCAGGGGCACCACACACAAAGAAAGTCTATTTTGCGCAGAACTGGAATGTTCTACTAAAACTCAGGTATTACTACTTGAGCTCAACCTTGGCACCAGCTTCTTCAAGCTTGGCCTTGGCTGCTTCTGCGTCATCCTTGGATGCTGCCTCGAGGACGGGAGTGGGAGCACTCTCGACCAGTTTCTTGGCATCAGCAAGACCGAGTCCGCTAGCAACTTCGCGCACTGCCTTAATGACAGCGATCTTGTTACCACCGGCTTCAGCGAGCACGACGTCGAATTCAGTCTTTTCCTCAGCAGCTTCAGCAGCAGCAGCAGGTGCAGCAGCGGCAGCAGCAGGAGCGGCGGCGGAAACGCCCCACTCTTCTTCGAGGGATTTTACAAGCTCAGCGGCTTCAAGCACGGTGAGTTTGCCCAGTTCTTCAGCTATTTTTGTTAAGTCAGCCATTTTGTTTTTCTCCTTTGTTGGTTACGTCGCGCCCGGAGCTTCCGGACATTTCAGCTCTTATGCCTAAGATCCGACGTGGGAACCTTTTTTTTATCAGGCGCTTCCCTGGAGAGGGATACGCCATCCGTTCAGATTGTTATTAGCCTTCGTTTTTGGCTTTGATGACACGTGCCAGCGATGCTGCGGGCTCGTTGAGGGTGCGGACCAGCTGTGAAGCAGGTGCATTGATAGTGCCAAGAAGTGTTGCAAGCAGCACTTCGCGTGACGGCAGGTCGGCAAGAGCCTCGATCTGCGCTGCATCAAGGATGTCGCCATCGAGGATACCCGTTTTCACTTCAGGCTTCTTGAACTCCTTAACGAAGCTCTTGATCGTTTTGGCGGCACCGCAGACATCTGATTCGCCAGTGACGAATGCAGTTTGTCCAAGCAGGTGCTCACTGATGTCAGGAAGCTCGGCATTGGCAATCGCCTTGCGCATGTAGGTGTTCTTCGCAACGTGGCACTCGGAACCGTTTTGCGTGAGGCGGGTGCGTAGTTCGTCGAATTCAGGCACAGTCATGCCAGTGTAATCAACCACCAGCACAAAAGGTGATGAGTTGACGCGCTCGAAGAGCTCATCGATGATGTATTTTTTATCAGGATTCATGGTCTTGTCTCTCCTTGGTTATTATGGGTTAACGGCGTAAAGGGATGACTCGAGGGCTACACCCGGGCACATACTGGCACTGATGGTAACGTTCTCGATATAGTTGCCTTTCGCGGTTGCTGGCTTGGCTTTGACCACACTCTCAAGAAGAGCGGTGGTGTTTTCGGTGAGTTGATCATCACTGAAAGAAGCTTTACCGATTGCAGCAGAAACGTTGCCGTTTTTGTCGAGCTTGTAGTCAATACGTCCAGCCTTAACTGCGTTAACAGCAGCAGCTGTATCTTCAGTTACGGTACCCGTTTTTGGGTTGGGCATAAGACCACGCGGTCCGAGCACGCGGGCAATCTTACGAACCTCCAACATGGCGTCGGGAGTCGCGATAGCAGCGTCGAAATCTGTGTATCCTTCTTGGACCTTCTTGATCAAGTCTGCCATGCCGACTTCATCGGCGCCTGCTGCTTCCGCAGCTTTGGCAGCATCACCTGAGGCGAATACGACAACACGCACGCTTTTACCTGTGCCGTGTGGAAGTGCGACAGAGCCGCGGACCATTTGGTCACTCTTGCGGGGGTCGATGCCAAGTTTTAATGATAGTGTGACTGTGGGGTCAAACTTAGGTGCAGGGAACTTCTTGAGGAGTTCCACCGCGTCTTTAAGGGCATACTGCTTGTCTTCTTCGACAAGTTCGGCCGCTTGCTGGTAGCGTTTACTTCTTTTGCTCATTGTTTTGTTTGCAGTGCTGTCGGAGTTCGGCGCTTATAAATGAGCGCTTTATTCCTCCTGCGGTTTGTTTTTCGTATCGAAAATTGTGGTGGCGAGGTTTTTTCAGGGACACGTTACATGCCCTTGATCTCAAGACCCATCTGACGGGCGGTGCCCGCAAGGATCTTGGCTGCCTGCTCTGGATCGTTCGTATTAAGGTCTGCAATCTTAGCGCTGACTACTTCCATGAGTTGAGCCTTCGTAATGCTTCCGCATGACTCCTTGTTTGGCTCACCTGATCCTGAAGCGATCTTTGCCGCCTTCTTAAGTAGAACCGCTGCTGGTGGCTGCTTGGTTATAAACGTAAAGGATGCGTCTTTGAAAACCGTAATCACCGTAGGGAGAAGATCGCCGGCTTGCTTCTGAGTGGCCGCGTTGAAATCCTTGCAGAACTGCATGATGTTAACGCCAGCCTGTCCGAGTGCTGGGCCCACGGGTGGTGATGGATTGGCTTGTCCTGCTTGAATTTGCAGCTTGAGAATTTGTTTAACTTCCTTGGCCATGGTGGTGTTGAATAATGGTTATTAGTTGATGAGGATTGATGAAATAGATAACTCTTTAAGAGATGATGTATGGGTGGTCTTTAGGCGTTTTCTACCTGCCAAGATTCAAGCTCAACAGGGGTGGCACGTCCAAAAATGGTAACGGAAACGAGAAGCTTGCCCGTTTCGTGGTCAATTTGCTCGATAACGCCATTTTGCCCTTCAAAGGGTCCGTCACCGACCTTAACGGTGTCTCCGGTCTCAAAGGTGATGGCGGGGCGAACGCTTTCCTCGCGCTCTTTGATTTGGCCGAGCATACCGTCAACCTCACGCTGACGCATGGGGATAGGCTTGCCTTTAGTGCCTGCGAAGCCAATGACGCCGTCCATTTCCTTAATGAAATACCAGACTTTATCGACAAGGTTTTGCTCACCATCAAAAAGCATCATGTTAACGATGATATATCCTGGGAAAAACTTGCGCTTGGTTTCTATTTTTTTGCCTTTGCGGTTTTCTTCAACGCGTTCTTGAGGGACAAGAACATCGAAAATAACGTCACCCAATTCCTCGGCTTCAACTTGGCGTTTAATACGATCGCGGACTTTCTGCTCCTGGCCGGAGAGAACGTGGACGACGTACCATTGCTTGCGTGCTTCTGGAATTACTGGCATGGCTGGTGGGTGGTAAAAAGTGTTGGTGTGATTGGAGGTAAGAGCAATAAACGAAAAAATCTCGCTTGGCTTGTTAGCTTAGCTCTGGGGGTCTGACTATTGTCCGAGGCTCGTAAGCAGTCCGATAACCTTAGTGGCAACGACATCAAAAAGAGAGACGAAACCGGCAAGCAAGATCATCGCCACTAGCACAACTAGCGTAGAGTCTACGAGCTCTTTGTATTTCTGAAATCCTTTGACTTTGGGGTCATTGTCCCACGGCCATGATGCCTTGCGGAGCTCGGCTTTGACTTCGTGGATAAAGGTAGCGCTTTTTCTGAACATACTGCTTGGATGGTTAACGGCCGAAATGAATTACTGCGGCTGCTGGGATAGATGAAATGTTTGGAGGTTTTTGTTGTTATTGAAAAAAGCTGGCAGGGCAGACAGGACTCGAACCTGCAACTTTCGGTTTTGGAAACCGACGCTCTACCAATTGAACTACTGCCCTGTGATGTGTATTAGCTTTATTCTGGATGCCTTAGTCTTTAGGCGACTGAGGGGCACCCCGGCATCAGATGACCGAGGTGCCCCTAAAAACCAGCCTTGGAGGTAGCTTCCCGGGGTGGGTAAGGCTACCAAGACCTAAGCATTAACTTAGTCGAGGATCTCGCCCACACGACCAGCACCAACAGTGCGGCCGCCTTCACGAATAGCGAAGCGCATTGTCTTCTCCATCGCAATAGGGGTGATCAAATCAACCTCAAGTTCAACGTTGTCACCAGGCATGACCATCTCAACTCCATCAGGAAGTTTGATGCTGCCGGTTACGTCTGTTGTACGGAAGTAGAACTGAGGACGATAGTTGCTGAAGAATGGTGTGTGGCGACCACCTTCGTCCTTGCTGAGAACATAAATCTCACCTTTGAACTTGGTGTGTGGCTTCACGCTGCCCTTCTTGGCGATCACCTGACCACGCTCAAGATCGTCTTTCTTAAGACCACGCATGAGGAGACCAACGTTATCACCTGCACGACCTTCGTCGAGAAGCTTACGGAACATTTCGATGTCAGTGACGGTAGTAATTTGGGTGTCGCGGATACCCACGATCTCAACTTCTTCCATCTTCTTGACGATACCACGCTCGATACGGCCAGTAGCAACTGTGCCACGACCTTCAATAGAGAACACGTCCTCGATAGGCATGAGGAAGTCCTGATCGACAGGGCGCTCTGGCTCTGGAATGTAGCTGTCAACAGCTTCCATAAGCTTGAGGATGTTTGCCTTTTGATCGGCATCACCTTCGAGGGCCTTAAGAGCAGAACCTTTGATGACTGGGATGTCGTCACCGGGAAATTCGTAGGCGCTGAGGAGTTCACGGATCTCCATTTCGACGAGCTCGAGGAGTTCCTCGTCGTCGACTTGGTCCGTCTTGTTCATGAATACAACAAGAGCAGGAACGCCAACCTGACGGGCGAGCAGGATGTGCTCACGAGTCTGAGGCATAGGGCCGTCTGCTGCTGATACCACAAGAATACCACCGTCCATCTGGGCAGCTCCGGTAATCATGTTTTTCACGTAGTCCGCGTGACCTGGGCAGTCAACGTGAGCGTAGTGACGGTTTGCTGTTTCATACTCAACGTGTGCAGTGGAAATGGTGATACCGCGCTCACGCTCCTCGGGAGCGGCGTCGATGTCAGCATATGCTTTAGCTTCGCCACCACCTGCCTCGGCGAGAATAGTGGTGATTGCTGCTGTAAGAGTTGTTTTGCCGTGGTCAACGTGGCCAATAGTGCCGACGTTAACGTGAGGCTTGTTTCTTTCGAATGCTTCTTTAGCCATGGTGTTATGTTTTGTTGGTTACCCGGTGAGGGTTGCTGGTTTTTCTTAATAGTTTAGTTGCCCTGGGCTGGAGCTCTTGAGCGGATTTGAACCGCCGACCTCGTCCTTACCAAGGACGCGCTCTACCCCTGAGCTACAAGAGCATTTGCCCTCTGGACTTCCCTCTGATTATTCTTAGGATTTACCGAATCAAAGCCTTAATTTACTGGCAATGGAGCGGCTCATCTGGTCGAGCAATCTTTGGAAAGCGGGCGGCAAGCTACCAGAGAGTGGTCTACTGTCAAAAAAAATCTCTCCTATTTTGATCTTTTTTACTGATGTGGGCAATTTCGGCTGATTTGGCAGGTTTTGAGGCAGAATTTAGCAAAATACACGCTGCTAGCCCATTTGGCCAGAATTACCCTACTTTCCTTTGATCTATTGCCCTCTGTGCCATTTTCTGTATGCTTCCATTTGTGTCTATTCTTGCTTCGGATCCCATCCTCACCTCAGCAGCCTCAAGTATAGAGCTGGGTCCCATGTTGATGGGCATGCTTGGCGGTCTGGCGCTTTTCCTCTTTGGCATCGACCGCATGTCGATGGCCCTCAAGCTCATTGCCGGTGACAGACTGAGGCAAATCCTCTCTAAATTAACAACTAATCGCTTCACGGGAGCCGCTGCGGGAGCTGCTGTCACCTCAATCATTCAGTCCTCCTCTGTGACCACCGTGCTCGTTGTCGGGTTCATCTCCGCCGGTTTGATGAATCTGTCCCAGTCCATCGGTATTATTATGGGCGCTAATATCGGCACCACGATGACCGCTCAAATCATCGCCTTCAAAGTCACCCACTACGCCCTGCTCATCATTGCCGTTGGGTTTGCATTATCCTTTTTTATCAAAAAAGAGCGCGCTCATCATTATGGAAAGATGATTATGGGGCTGGGACT
>JAACFN010000213.1 GCA_009937455.1 Verrucomicrobiaceae bacterium
AATGAGGTTGATGGTATCAATCGTGTTTTGTATGATATTTCGACAAAGCCACCTGCAAGTATTGAGTGGGAATAATAAATAGTGACGTTTTGTCAGCCGCGTTGAAATGAGGTGCCCACGATGTGTCCAAACAATTCACCGCAGTGCGGCGCAGTGCCCTCACTGTGGATTTGTTCTGTCTGACCTCGATGATCTCTATGGCTCAGGTGAGGTTCGCTTGAGGCGCTTGAGTGATATGGCAGGGGCATTGCGCCTCAAAGAAAGGCAAAAACTAGAACGCTTACTTGATGAGTTTCAGACTAGTTTTCCTCAGTTGTTTTTTAGCATCTATTATGGCGCGCTTGAGGATAGAGCTAACATACGTCAATTTGGTCTGTGGTTACTCAATCACGCGGCTTATGAAGATTTGGATATAAGCCGCCCTAATGATGGAGGGATTCTGTTGCTGGTAGATCTGAATACGAAAGTAGCATCCATCTCGTTTGGCTATATCTTGGATTCTTTCCTTACTGAGGAAGATACATTTAATATCTTGGCGAAAGCTCACCCTCATTTGTTGCAAGGGAATCATCTGAAGGCCGCCTGTGTGATTGTGAAGCAGCTCTCACGCGTGCTAAGAAAAAAATCGAGACGCGCGACTCTCCAGCAGAAAATATTCGGACCACCATCTAGTCAAAGCAGCGGAGCACTAAATGCTTTGGAAAGGATCCGATCCAATCGACCTACTATAGAGAAAGTAAAATCAAAAAGCATTCACGCCAAGAGATCTAAAAATAAGGAGATGGGGCCGTGAAGGTGAGCTTTTTTCAATGGCTGTTGCTCGTTCTGCTCGTGTCTGGTTCGGCTCATGCGGAGTCTTTGCCGCAATGGTCGAACGAAGATAGGGATCGTCTACTCAGAGGTGAAATTATTGCTGGTACAGATATCCTCGTGGAGGATGAAAAGGTGATGGCGTCTTTGGGGCTAAGGTTAGATTCCGATTCTGAGGTGCTCCGAGCCTTGCCGCCCGAGCTGAAGCCCGAGCCAGAGTATGATCCTAAGATGGTTTCGTCTGAATTCTTGCCGCTTTATTTTACTTCTTCTGAAAGCTATTTGATCGACCCTCAGCAATTGTTATCTAAACAGGAAGCTCTCGATCGATTGGGTTTTCTGGAATATCACGCTGATGAATCAGAGCTGAAGATCAGAATGTATCTGTTTGATTCAGAACAGAATTTGCCTAGCAGCTATACGATCGAAAAACTTTGTGAAGATCACTACGCTGACGCGCCTCTCACGGCGATCGTTTTTTGCTTTTTGGGTAATCCGGAAAGAACTCAGCTAGCATTCGCAGGTCGGGGAGCAGCAGAAGTGGTGCCAGTATCTCGGAGAAAAATGCTCGAGTCTGCGATGTTGAAGGCGATGGAAAAATCTGATCCCGCCATGCAGTTAGAATCATTTATCGTTCAGCTATCCATTTCTCTTTATTGGCTGGAGGCAAAAAGAGCTGAAGCTCTGGCGGCCCTGGCGGCAGAGGGGAGCCGAGTGCTTGCAGGTGAGGCGTGGACATCGGGTAAAGGTGTCGGAAAAGCTGAAGTGGTCGCGGCCACCGATGCCGGCGGGCTTTCTGCTTTAAAGTCTCACATGCACTGGATCATCTTAGGCTTTCTAGGTTTGTTATGCCTGGTAGCTGGTTGTGTCTTTGGGTGGCTCATGTGGACTCGATCACGTCGTTATCATTTCCCAGTGGTTGAGATGCCTGAAAGACTCGGTGCTAGTTACGCAGCAGGTGTTGGTGCGGTCATCGCATTCCATAAAAAGCTGGGCTCGCCATCAAGCCAGCGCAATCAGGTGCCTGACTACCTGAAACGGGTTTGAAACACTTCATTTTATCGCGAGAACTGGCGGAAAAAATGAAAAGATAGCTTAAATCCCTGTTTGGAAGATAAATTACTTTACGAAGCTCGATCTGCTGATAATTGTGCCTCTGTTCCCTCAAAGGAGCAGACAGTCCGATTAGTATTGGATCATACAGGTTAGGGGGTTTCCTGGTGATTTAGCTAATCGGACTGTTCTCTTTACACTCGTTTCTCGCTTATTTGTTAGGCCTGAAAACCACCTTGAGTTGGTGTTGTTTATAGAGTAAATTATCCTAATTATGCATCAGAGCTGTTACTTACCCTTGCGATATCTGTGCCGTCAATTATGGCGTATTTTATGCTGCCGGTTTATTGTCACTGGCTGTGTGCTTGTGGCTGGCAATCTTTGCGCTGGGGCATTCATGTTTAATCAGCAAGAGGTGCCGAAAAGCAAAGCCGACTTGGTTGAGATACAGAATGCTCTGGTCGAAAACCTTGAGGCTTGCCGTATGGCAACAGTGAGTATTCGTATTGGGGAGGGATTTGGTAGCGGTGTGATTGTGTCTCCCGAGGGTTTGATTCTTACCGCAGCTCATGTGACTGCCGAGGTGAATGAAGAAATGACGGTCATTCTTAATGATGGTAGTGAACACAAGGCCCTCTCCATGGGCTTACACTCTGAGAGTGACGCAGCCATGATGCGCATTATCGATGAGGGAGAATATCCTTACGTGAAAATCAATAAGGATAATGATTATCGATTGGGTCACTGGGTATTTGCATTGGGCCACTCAGGCGGATTTGATCTTGAACGCGGCGCGGTGGTCAGGCTTGGCCGAATTGTGATGGAAAATGATTCAACCTTGCACACTGATTGTAAGGTGATCGGGG
>JAACFN010000214.1 GCA_009937455.1 Verrucomicrobiaceae bacterium
TGCGTGGTTTAATGGATTTCAAATTCGACCCGGACAAATCCATTCCGATCGAAGAGGTCGAACCTGCCAGCGAGATCGTCAAACGTTTCAAGACCGGCGCCATGTCTTATGGCTCTATCTCCAAAGAAGCCCACGAAGCGCTCGCCGTTGCCATGAACCGCCTAGGCGGCAAATCCAATACCGGAGAAGGTGGCGAAGACCCCTACCGTTTCACATGGACCAACGAAAGAGGTGATTCCAAGAAGAGTGCCATCAAGCAGGTAGCCAGCGGACGTTTCGGCGTCACCTCAGACTACCTCGTCAATGCTCGGGAAATCCAGATCAAGATCTCGCAAGGCGCCAAGCCTGGTGAAGGTGGAGAATTACCCGGTCACAAGGTGCTTCCCGCTATTGCCAAAGTGCGTGGTACTACCCCAGGCGTAGGTCTTATCTCTCCCCCGCCTCACCATGACATCTACTCCATTGAGGACATGGCTGAGCTCATTCACGATCTCAAGAATGCCAACACCGAAGCCCGCATCAACGTTAAGCTCGTCTCCGAGGTCGGAGTCGGCACGATTGCTGCAGGTGTCGCTAAGGCAAAAGCCGATGTCATTCTCATCTCGGGTCATGATGGTGGCACAGGCGCCAGCCCGCGTTCCTCCATTCAGCACGCCGGCTCCCCATGGGAACTGGGTCTCGCTGAAACCAATCAAACTCTGCTACTGAACAATCTCCGTAGTCGAGTCATCTTAGAAACCGATGGACAGCTAAAAACTGGACGTGATGTCGTCATCGGCGCACTACTCGGAGCAGAGGAATTTGGTTTTGCCACCGCGCCTCTCGTCACTCTTGGTTGTATTATGATGCGTGTTTGTCACAAAAACACCTGTCCTGTTGGCATCGCCACACAGAACGAAGTTCTCCGAGCAAAGTTCAACGGCGCTGTAGAAAACGTTGTCAACTACATGAATTTTGTTGCTGAAGAAATTCGCGAACTGATGGCGAAACTAGGCTTCCGCAATATTAACGAAATGGTTGGTCGCTGCGATCTCCTCGAGATGATTAATGCTGTTGATCACTGGAAAGCTCAAGGTCTGGACTACTCTAAAATCCTCTACCGACCTAAGGTTGGCGCGGAAGTCGGCACTTATGCTACCCAAGAGCAGGATCACCTCCTCGACCGCGCATTGGACAACACCACCATCCTTGAACTCTGCCGCCCAGCCATCGACAACTATGAAAAAGTCCATGCCGAGCTCGACATCATTAACGTCAACCGCGTTGTCGGAACCATCACAGGTTCTGAAATAACTCGCCGACACGGTGCCGCAGGTCTTCCGGAAGACACCATTCATCTTAAGCTCAACGGCTCTGCTGGTCAAAGCCTGGGCGCATTTTGCACCAAAGGCATGACATTCGAACTCGAGGGCGATGCTAACGACTACATCGGAAAAGGTGTTTGTGGAGCCAAAATCATTGTCTACCCTCCGAAGTGCTCTCCCCCAGAGCTCATCGCTGACCAGAACATCATCGTAGGTAATGTTGCCTTTTATGGAGCCACTTCAGGTGAGGCTTACATGGCCGGCGTTGCTGGCGAACGCTTCTGCGTGCGCAACTCAGGTGTCCATACCGTTATCGAAGGTGTCGGCGATCACGCCTGTGAATACATGACCGGAGGATCAGTCACCTGCCTAGGCAGCACTGGCCGCAACTTCGGTGCTGGAATGAGCGGAGGTGTTGCCTACATCTATAACGAACTCGGTGACTTCGAGTCCAAGCTCAACCGAGCTATGGTTAACCTCTACCCACTCATTGAGTGCAACTCAGAGGAAATCGAAGAGGTCAAAGCACGCATCCAAAAACACATTGAATACACAGGCAGTGTCAAAGGCAGCCACATTCTCGATAACTGGGAAGAGGAATCAGCCAAATTCCTCAAAGTGATGCCTGCAGATTACGAGCGTGTGCTCAACTCACTCAAGCGTGCCGAAGAAAGTGGCCTGCAGGGCGATGACGCCATCCTCGCTGCCTTCGAAGAAAACGCCAAGGTCGGAAACTAATCATACCGATCATTTAAACGAACAAACTTAAAACTAACTCACTCAAGTAGAAATGGGAAAACCAACAGGATTTTTAGAATTTGAACGCGCGACCATTCCGGATCGCTCGCCACTCGAACGCATCAAGGATTGGAAAGAAATCCATGAACATGGAGATAATGGCACGCTCAAGAAGCAAGCCTCACGCTGCATGGACTGCGGCGTACCTTACTGCCACACAGGCGTCAATATTAGCGGTATGGCCAGCGGCTGCCCAATCAATAACCTCATCCCAGAATTCAACGACCTCATCTACCGAGATCGCTGGGACGAAGCACTTCAACGTCTTCGCAAAACCAACAACTTCCCAGAATTTACGGGACGCGTCTGCCCTGCTCCATGTGAAGGCTCCTGTGTTCTTGGCATCATCGAACCGCCCGTTACCATCAAAAACATTGAGTGCTCCATCATCGATCACGGCTGGGACAACAACCTGCTAACGCCAAACCCACCTGCTCAGCGCACTGATAAAACAGTAGCGATAGTGGGTTCAGGTCCAGCTGGCCTCGCAGCTGCGGACCAGCTTAATCAGGCTGGACACACAGTGACCGTATTTGAACGCGCTGACCGCCCTGGCGGACTACTCATGTATGGCATTCCCAACATGAAACTCGACAAAACAGAAATTGTCGACCGACGCACGTATTCGTCTCAGAAAACAACGAGTGGACCCCTGCCAAGCTTCGCAATGAGTTTGACGCTGTCATCCTGTGTTGTGGCGCTACCAAGCCACGTGACCTCCCTATCGAAGGCCGCGATGCCAATGGCGTTTATCAAGCGATGGATTTTCTCACTACCAACACTCAATACCAACTCGATAACAGCTTCGACGGCACCAATCCTGAGCTCAACGCCACAGGCAAAGAAGTCATCGTCATCGGTGGTGGCGATACTGGCACCGACTGCGTTGGCACCAGCATTCGCCAAGGTTGCAAAAACGTTGTTCAGCTTGAGATCATGCCACAACCTCCCATGGAGCGTGCTGACAACAACCCATGGCCGGAATGGCCTAAGGTCTACAAAATGGACTATGGCCAACAGGAAGCGGAAGCTACCCAGGGAGCCGATCCACGTAGCTACCTCGTCATGACCAAAGAGATTCTCAAGGATGAGGATGGCAACGTAACCGGACTTCAGATCGTCGACATCACTTGGGGTAAAAATGACCAAGGCCAGTTTGTCCCTCAGGAAACTGACGGCACCCTTCGCACACTCGATGCTCAGCTGATACTCCTCGCCATGGGTTTCCTTGGGCCAGAGGAAAAGATTATCGATCAGTTCAAACTCGATACCGATACACGCTCAAACGTCAAAGCAGATCATGAGATTTACACCACCAACGTAGACGGTGTTTTTGCTGCTGGCGATATGCGCCGCGGACAGTCGCTTGTCGTCTGGGCCATCAATGAAGGTCGTGGCGCTGCTCGAGAGTGTGACCGCTTTCTCATGGGCTCTACTCAGCTACCGTAAGTCAACTGTCATAAGCATCACTTACACTGATCAAAATTTACAGGGGATCTCCTACAAGTGGGAGATCCCTTTTTTGTATCCAGATCAAATCGACAGTGTCAATTCCACTCATTCTGAAGACACCGGCAGGCACAAGAAGAAGCAGAAGAAGCCAGAAGATCAAGCCCACGTCTTCAATGGTGCGCGCGAGAGGAATCGAACCTCCACAGGGTTGCCCCCACATGAACCTGAATCATGCGCGTCTACCAATTCCGCCACGCGCGCACTGAAGACGGGCGAAATGAAGCAGCTAGAATGGAAAATTGCAACTACGATTTTACAGATTCGCCCGCCAATCAACCTCTCCTTATCGGTGTTCTCAGCCATCCTCGCCCGCAGACTTTTTGCTTTCATCACCCTCTACTTGCTGTAAAAACATTCCATTCCGCGATGCCCACTTCATTCTCTGATATTCACGGTGAAATTGACGGCTTAAATGCTCACCTTTTCACTCTTAAAAGCACCAATGGCTTACAAGCTAAGGTCAGCGAACTTGGAGCCCACCTTACCAGTGTTATGTGGATCGATGCTGATGGTAATGAGCAGGAACTCACCATCTCGCATGATAGCTTCCAAGGCTGGGAAGATAACTCAGCCTACTACCTGGGAGCGACCTGTGGCCGCTTCGGTAACCGCATCGCTCACGGTGAATTTAGCATTGGCCAAAACCGCTACACGCTGGCCACCAATAACGCACCCGCAGACATCCCCTGCCACCTGCACGGGGGCCCTACAGGATTCCACACCAGACTCTGGCGAGGGGAATTACTCGAAGAAGGAGAACGTCATGGCGTAAGGTTCACACTTCACTCACCCGATGGAGATGAAGGATACCCAGGCAATCTAGATGTGGCGGTCACCTACTGGCTCAATGACAACAACGAGCTCAGTTGGCATGCCGAGGCAACAACGGACCAAGCCACCTTGGTCAACCTCGTCAATCACACCTACTGGAACCTCAGCGGCGAACTTAACTCCCCGATCACCGATCACCAGATTCAGATTCATTCCGATTATTTCCTGCCTACCAATGCCGGCATGATACCAACTGGGGAAATTCGTTCTGTTACCGACACACCGATGGACTTCACTCGCCCTCAACTCATCGGCAAAAACATCCAGAAGGATTACGAACCCCTCCACATCGCAGGCGGATATGATCACTGCATGGTATTGCGCGACCACCACGATCAAACGATCGAAGCCCACACCGCCGCCATTGTTCACCACCCCGGCACGGGCCGAAGCCTAGAAGTGCTCACCAACCAGCCCAGCATGCAGTTTTACACAGGAAATTACCTCTCCGAGCCCTTCGGCCATCGTTCAGGGCTCTGTTTGGAAACTCAAGGCTTCCCAGATGCCCCAAATCACCCTAATTTCCCCTCTGTCGTGCTACAACCAGGTGAAACCTATCAACACGATTTAATTTGGAAAATCTCCTGAAAATCTCCTAAATACCAATCTAAACATCCTCCTCCCACATATACAACAACCACACCATACCTATGAACACAACCATCGAAGTATCGCTGTTTATCATCGCCGTTGTCGGCGTCATTGCCCTCGGCATCTGGAAATCGAAGGACGGCGACGA
>JAACFN010000215.1 GCA_009937455.1 Verrucomicrobiaceae bacterium
CAGAGCCGCTTCATTGATTAAATTAGCCAACTCAGCACCGGAAAATCCAGGCGTGCCACGGGCGATGATATTCAGATCCGCATCTGGATCCATTTTGATTTTTTTCACATGCACGTTCAAGATTTCCTCTCGTCCATTGACATCGGGAAGACCCACGGTCACCTGACGGTCAAATCTTCCTGGACGCAATAGCGCAGGATCAAGCACGTCGGGCCTGTTAGTGGCGGCAATGATAATGACTCCCGTGCGGGTATCAAAGCCATCCATCTCAACGAGCAAGGCATTGAGTGTTTGCTCCCGCTCGTCGTGACCTCCGCCCATGCCATGACCACGGTGGCGGCCAACAGCGTCAATTTCATCAATGAAGATAAGACAAGGAGAGTTCTTCTGGCCTTGTTCAAACATGTCACGCACACGGCTGGCTCCTACACCAACAAACATTTCGACAAAGTCGGAACCTGAAATGGAGAAGAAAGGCACATCGGCCTCTCCCGCAATAGCTCGTGCAAGCAGGGTTTTACCGGTGCCGGGAGGGCCTACCATCAGCAAACCCTTAGGGAGATTACCACCAAGCTTTTGAAACTTCTTGGGATCACGGAGATATTCGACCACTTCAACGAGCTCATCCTTGGCTTCTTCAATCCCAGCAACATCCTTGAAAGTCACCCTGTTCTTGTCCATGGTCAGAAGCTTGGCCTTTGACTTGCCAAAGCTCATAGCACCACGACCAGCAGACTTCATCTGATGACGGAACAGGAAGAAAATGATAAGAATGATCAGAAAAATAGGGAAAATCTGTATCATGAACATCCTAAGCATGCCTGAATCAGGCTGGAAAGGGGCAAGGTCGTTGATGAAAGCGAGTTCTGAATCATTCAGCTCCAAGTAGTTGATGTCTAATTCAAAGGGGGCAAGATCCTCGTCCTTGGTCGCTGCAGGGGCATCTGCAAACTTGTAGCGTGTGCCTACGATATATTTGTTGTCTGAGCCATCAGCGGAGAGCATCTCAAACGCTCTTTTAGGACGATCACCAGGCTCTAAGATCTCTGATCTTGCCAGCATTTTGCGCAGATCATCAAGTGTGTACAATGCCTCACCATCTTGAATAGGTAGCTCAGAAACAACACGCAATGGAATAGAATGGCGCGCTAAGATCGCCTTAATTTCGTCATCGTGAAACTGAGTGATGACGGGAATGCGGAACTCTTCTTGTGGTGCATTTTTTTTGTCCTCGATCCATGGATCGACCTTGTAGAAAAAGCCATTGATTCTCGGAACTGCAGCAGATTCACCTGATTTCTTCAGCTTAAACCGAGAATCCGGGAATTTACCCTCATTCTTGTTGGGTAACACCTGATCGGTGATGATTTTACCGGAATCAACATAATCCCTAAATTGTGTATAGCTGAGGCGCTCTGGCTTGCCAAAACCACTCGATTGCCACGCCATAAAAAGAATAGCTGTGGCAATAGCCATGAGGACAAGAACCCGCCAGTTGATGGCACCTCCGGGTGATGGTTGGCCTGCGCCTTTTCCTGATCCACGCGGCAATGGTGGAGGTTTTGGTGGTGATTCTTGAGACATGAAGATAATGGGAAAGTTAATGGGTGATCGATATATCGCAGATATTGTGCGAATGGCGTCAATCTAGCGCGGTATTCGAAAAAGAAAACGCTTAATTTACAACAAAATCACTGTTTTAAGTCGAAAAAACCCCACATCGATAAGCTCAGTAAGATATCATCACATCACACTCGCTGTGACCCTCCCTATGACGCTCCCCTTTGCTCCCCCTTGCGCGCCCCTGCAAATGACCCCCATACACACGTGCTTGTTAAATGTGCGTTTCTCATTACCATAACGCCCGTGGCAAAACCCGTTGACCATCATCCCAGCACGCAACGCTATCTTCACCATTTCCGTGGATGGCTGGAAAGCCTGCCCGGTTTTAAGAGAATAAGGCCAGCAGCACCCAGTGGTATTCGATACGCGGGCAGCTTGGTCGATGTTTTTGCTTCATTTGTATCGCTCGATAACCAGGTCGACCGCGCCGAGGCAGAGGTGGCACTCGATCTCCTACGCCACGCCTTTCCCGAGGCTGACCACCGCTGGCTAGCTCGCCGCCTTCACCGAGCATTGGCAAATCCACAATCTCCAGATAGACTGACCGCTTCACTACGCAAGGAACTCAATAAAGATGAGATCGTATCGCTCGGCCTGCAGCTTTATTTATTGGTTATTGCCTCTCACTCCGCTTTCCGAGGACAACACGCCTTCACTCAAGTGATGGAGAGCTTAGGCGCTAAAGCCGTGGCAGATGCGATTTTTGCTGAGATGAACGAAGAGCTGCATTCTGAGCCACTGCCATTTGATAAGATAACGTTCTCCGTAGATCAAGATACTGATGTCATGATACCAAAGCGCTTAGCGGGCTACTCTTTTTGCTCCTATCGCTCGCAAGATATCATCCTTATTCGCAATCGTGGCAGTCATCCTATTTGGGTCAGCGGCAGCTCACTCGAGCCAGGGCAAATTCTGAGACTCAGACCACACCAGAGCATCGGCTTACCTGACTGGACCATCTCATCGGACGATATTACTTTTTTCCTCAACGCATCACGCACGGGACACAGGCAATCCTCGATCTCGCCATAGCACGGTGAGGTTAGATTTCGGGTTAAATGTTCATGTGGAGGCACTCACCGAAACAAATATCTCTCTAGATTCTGGCGAGCAAATCGCCGTCGGTAATGTCTACAAACTTCCCGTATCAGGCAAACTCACTCTTGCAGGCGAAGCCGAGACCAGCCTGGAGTTGCTTCGTAAACAGGCAATGAAGGCCGGAAGCCGTTTCAAAATGGATGCTGGCAGGCAGGAATGTATTGTTTCCAATGATCCATCGGAACTTAAACGTGGAGATGTGCTGCTAAGTTCTGGGCTGGCTCGCAAGACCGTGTTGAAAATCAACTATAACGCGCAAACGGCCGAAGGTAATCTCACCATTATCAGCTCTGAGCGAACCGT
>JAACFN010000036.1 GCA_009937455.1 Verrucomicrobiaceae bacterium
TGTTTTGGTCCTGAAAATCCATGGCTGTAATCGCGTTAGGGGTGTTTGTTTTTTGGGGGGGGAGAAGGGGGAATGCTCGCTCTGATTACGATTTAATATAACCAAGCGATTTATTAATGTAATATCACCATAGTAGGGTCTAAGGTGAAGACTTGTAAATGGATTTTCGTAAGCTTCGCTTTCATTGATAATTGCCATTATCTAAAATCCCGCATGCATGTGGTAATTGCTTGTGGATTGTTTATATTGCTGTGTTATAGAGGCAGAGTAATGGCTGACGAGAACAAGGAGGATGCAAAGCTGGTGTCTGCATATGCGCAGACGCGCAAAAGCTTGATAGCCAAGCTTGAAAATTGGGAAGATCAGCGGACGTGGGACGATTTTTACAAAACGTATTGGAAGCTGATTTACGCTGTAGGCTTAAAGGCCGGCCTCAGGTCAGAGGAGGCTTTCGATGTCGTCCAAGAGACCATTCTCTCTATTGCCAAGCAAAGTAAGAAAAACATGTATGATCCCGACAAGGGCTCATTCAAGTCCTGGTTGATGAATATGACGCGCTGGCGTATCAACGATCAATTTAGAAAGCGTAAAAAAGATACGGCCATGAATATCAGCGAGTGGGAAGATGAGGGTCAGCGAGTCGCTGCTGTCGAGCGCATTGAGGACCCTCAAAGCGCAACCTTAGAGCGTTTGTGGGATGTGGAGTGGAAAAACAATCTCGCCGATGCCGCGCTGGCTCGGGTGAGGGCGCAGGTTTCTCCCAAGCAGTATCAAATATTTGATTGTTACGTTATACGCGAGTGGGATGCTGCCAAGGTGCAGGATCGTCTTGGGGTGAGTATGTCTCAGGTCTATCTGGCAAAGCATCGCGTTGGCAAAATACTCAAAAAAGAATTGGCCAGATTAAACGAAGATGCGGGGTAAGAATCGACCAGAGCCGGTTATTCCTGATCATGAGGTGCTGCGTAAAATAGGTGGCGGCTCCTACGGTGAAGTATGGCTGGCAAGAGGAGTTACCGGTGCCATGCGTGCGGTAAAGCTCGTGCGTCGTGAAGACTTTGAAGATGAAATTGGCTTTGAAAGAGAGTTTGAGGGCATTCTCAAGTATGAGCCGATCTCCAGAGATCATCCTGGCTTGGTTAATATTTTACACGTAGGCAGGAGTAAAGATAAGGACGAGGGTGATTTTTATTACTACGTTATGGAGTTGGGTGACGACGTCCATGTGGGAGATGAGTTCAATCCGGTAGAGTATCAGCCTCGTAACTTGCGCACTGATTTAAAAAAGGCGAAAGGGAAGCCGATTGATACCGATGTAGTTATTGATGTCGGCTTGAGGCTTGCTGAGGCTCTTGCCCACCTTCATGGCAAAGGATTAGCTCATCGGGATATTAAACCGTCTAATATTATTTTTGTCGGGGGTAAGGCAAAGCTTGCCGATATTGGTTTGGTTGCTGCTCGCGGTCAGAGGACCTTTGTTGGCACGGAGGGTTTTGTTCCGCCCGAGGGGCCTGGTTCAGCAAGAGCTGATATTTATGGCTTGGGTAAAGTGCTTTATGAAATGGCAACGGGTAAAGATCGCTTGCAGTTCCCTGAATTGCCTGACGAGCTACCAGAAGAAACGAACAAAAAACGTTGGTTGGCACTCAATCAAGTTATCTGTGATATCTGTGAGCCGCGCGTTTCAAAACGCTTAATATCTACAGCTCCAAGCCTTGCCGATAGTTTTGCTCGGCTGCAGCGCGGTCAGCAGGTTCGGCATCTTAACCGTGGCAATCGGGTATGGGGGGTATCCTTGTTAGTGATAAGTCTTTTATCTGCGCTGTGGTGGTTTCGTGATCCTCTTGTCCAACTCAGTGGCTTTTCAGAACCTGTGCCGGTAGTTGAATCTGGTCAGTTTGGCTACATCAAGGTCGTCAGTGATCCAGAAGGTGCCGAAGTGTTTGATTTAGAGGGTCGGTTTTTGGGCATCACACCACTGCCGAACATCGAGCTTGCGGCGGGTGATCATTACGAGTTCGAATTCAGGATGGAGGGTTATCGTAATGAGCATGTTGAGGGAGACGTGATTGCCAATAAGACGACAACCGTGGAGAAGGTTCTTTCCATCTACGCTCCACCGATTGAAGACGAAGAATGGGTGGATAATTTTGGCGTTACTTATCAGCCTGCTGACGGGTATCATATCAGCTCTGGTTTTATCAGGAAGTATCAATGGGGCCGCTTTCTTCGTGAAACCGGCGAAAAGTATCCATCTCAGGTTGTCTCGCATAGTGAGCGAGGTGTGAAAAGATCTGTGGTATTGGTGCCAGAGCAGGCTGCAATTGCCTATTGTGACTGGCAAAGTCAAACAGCTTTGGACGCGGGTTATCTCAGTGAGATTCAGTATATAGCACCGATGATAGAGACGAATTTCAAAAACCCGACAATATCAGAGCAAGCACAACAAAACCTGTGGCGGCCATTCCGTACGGCAGTCATGAATATACCATTTGCCAGTCTTGAGTTAACTAGTCTGCCAGACGGCGCACTTGTGCAAATCAACGGTCAGTATAGGGGGGTGACTCCGCTTGTTATCGAGGCGATTAAGCCCGGTGTGGTAGAGGTCCATATGATGTTAGAGGGTTACAGACGCCACAAAAAATCTATCCAGATAAAAGGGAAAGAAGATAAAAAAATACAGGTGACGATGCACCGTAACAATAGTGTCGTATTTGGCGAAGAATGGGAAAACAGCCTGGGTATGCGGCTGGTGCCGCTAGCCGATGATTTGCTAGTTTCGGTATGGGAGACGCGCAAAGTTGATTATCTTACCTTTTGCAAAGATTCAAAGACGCCGATGAGCCCTAAGCCTAAGTTCGAGCAAGGGCCTTTGCACCCTGTGGTGAATGTATCTCGAGTGGATGCAGTAGCCTTCTGTCAATGGCTTACAGAAAGGGAGCGAGCGCTGGAGCGAATTTCCGAAGATGAAACGTATCGACTGCTTACAGACTGGGAGTGGAGTTTTCTTGCTGGTTTAGCTGATGACCCTGATCACCTTCCTTCAAGACGAGAGATGAGAATCGAAAAGACCTTTCCTTGGGGTTACATTTGGCCGCCTGAGGATACCGGTACGTTGGTGGGCAACCTGGCAGGTAAGTCAGCATCACAGGCCGAGGATATACCGCGTGATAGAACTCTGATGGACTATGACGATGGTCATGAGAAAACTTCACCAGTCGGATCTTTTCCTGCTAATGCGATGGGCGTCTATGACTTGGCTGGAAATGTATCAGAGTGGGTGGCTGATGATTATGCTGAGGATGGTGCATACGGTGTTCTTCGAGGGGGTAACTGGGGCAGTTATTTAGCGAAACACCTTTATGTCACCAGCCGTAATGCAGTAAAGTCCACCAAGACGGGCGATCGTTATGGCTTTCGAGTAGTGCTGGCAAAGACGAAACCAACATTGATAAGAGAGTTTCCGGCAGATGAATTTCCCGATCAAGGACCGTAGTGGCCCATAACATACAAAGAATAACAACATGGTAGAAATTAAGATTAATTACGAAGGTGAGCTGCAGTGTAAGAGCACGCACGGCCCCTCCAAGACGGTATGTGTCACGGATGCTCCTGTGGATAATAATGGCCGCGGGCTTTCATTTTCACCTACCGATCTTTTAGCCACTGCATTGGGGAGTTGTATGGCCACGATTATGGGCATTGTTGCTGAGCGTAAAGACATAGACCTTAAGGGGATGGTTATTACCGTCGCCAAACATATGTCAGATGATTTGCCTCGGAGGATTGCCCGCATCGATGTGCGTATTGAGATGCCATTATCAGAAGACCACCCTCAGAGAAAGATTCTTGAAAGCTCTGCATTGAGCTGCCCAGTTCATCAAAGTATTCACCCTGATGTTCAAGTTCCCATTGAATGGTGTTGGAAATCAAAGGAGTATAACTCCTAAGTGATTAGATGGTTTCTTCCTTAAGGTTAATGAATTTCCGGTGTTTTGATGCACTGGTATTAGATTTTCCTGAGTCAGGGGCAGTGATTGTGGGTGCAAATGCGCACGGCAAAACATCCATCCTCGAAGCGGTATGTGTATTGCTGAGGTTGCAGTCACCGCGAAGCACTCGCTTAGGTAAGCTCGTCAAGGTGGAGCAGCCAGGCTTTGGCGTTGCAGGTGAGGCATGGGGTGCAGAGATGCATGTCAGTTTTGGCTCACGTAAAGGTGTGGAAATGAAAGTGGATGACGAGCTGATTCCTCGGCAAGCTGATTATCTGAGTTTGGGTGGGCTGGTTGTCTGGATGGGTAATGATGACTTGGAGCTGGTGCGTGGCTCAGGGCGAGTGCGACGACGTTATCTTGATTTTATAGGGTGCCAGCTGGACCCTGCTTACCGAGACCATTTAAACCGATACAACCGTGTGCTTAAGGCGCGTAATCTGCTGCTCAGGGACAGAGCGCCGAGAGAATCTGAGATAGCCGCATACACTGAGCTTTTGATACAACATGGAGCATTTATCTCCGTATCGCGTAACAAGCTCGTTGAGATGCTCAATCCAGAAGCAGTGAAAGCTCAGCACCAGGTCAGTGCTTGTGATGAACGCATAGCGATGAAGTATGTCTGCGGATCGGGAGATGACTTGGCGACAAGTCTTGCGATGACCGCTGAGCGTGAGCGTCGTATTGGCCAGACGGTGGTAGGTCCACATCGGGACGAGCTTCACTTGACGATCAACGGTATGGCGGCGGCTGATTTTGCTAGCGAGGGACAACAACGTACGATGGCCCTCTCACTTAAGCTGGCGCAGGGTGAGCTGCTGCATAGGCAAACAGGCAAAATGCCGGTGTATTTACTCGATGATATCTTTGGTGAACTTGACCCGGCTCGCCGAAATGCATTGATGAACGCATTGCCCGTGAAGGCGCAAAAATTGATTACCACAACACATATTGACTGGATGGTGGATGAGTTTGAAGTTATCCAAATGGACGGCATCGGAGCTGTGCAGCCACGCAGCAATTGATGACAACAAGGTCATCATGAGAGGGCGATGATAAGGGGTTAAAGCCTTGGTGACACTCAGTTAAGATGACATATCGGCAAGACACCCTGGGCAATTTTGGGCGAAATGATTGGGCGATATTTCACTGAACTCTGGCGGGGAATCCATGATGCATTGAGATGGATCACCGAGGGTGTTGCGCTCATGAAATGCGCAGCCTTTGGGAGGGGCTGATAAATCTGGTGGTGTGCCAGGTATCGTGTAAAGCAGCTCTCCTTTAGCGTGGGTTGCAGGGATGCTTTTCATCAGGGCACGTGTATAAGCGTGGCGAGGATGATTGAATAGAGTTTTAGTCTCAGCGCGCTCGATCATTCTGCCGGCATACATCACATTGACGAGGTCACATGTCTGGTGCACGACAGCAAGGTCATGGGTGATGAGGATCACAGCGGTATCGAGTTCCTTTTGGCGCTCTTTGATGAGGTCCAGTACCTGTTTCTGAACAGTAACATCGAGGGCTGTTGTGGGTTCATCACAGATGAGTAGTTCTGGCCGTGTGATCAGTGCCATTGCGATCATGACACGTTGGCGCATGCCGCCGGAAAATTCATGAGGATAGGAGTCAATGCGCTTTTCAGGCTCAGCAATGCCAACCTCTGCCAGAGCATCAATGGCCTTGTGTAAGGCAGCTTTGCCTTTGATTCCGTCATGGATCTCCAATGGCTCAGTTAGCTGGGTCGAGATTTTCAGGTATGGGTTGAGCGAGGTCATCGGATCTTGAAAGATCATCGAGATGCGTTTGCCTCGGATTCGTCTGAGGTGCTTGGGCTCTGCTTTGAGCAGGTCGACACCGTCGAAGATGGCTTTGCCTGAGTGGATCCGTCCGGGAGGCTGGGGGATAAGCCCGACCAATGAGTAGCAGGTGACAGATTTTCCAGATCCGGATTCACCCACAATGCCAACCGTTTGGCCTTTCTCAACAGAGAATGAAACATCTTCAACGGCTCTGACAACGCCGTTACGCGTGTGAAAACGCGTTGTTAAGTGGGTAACATCGAGAAGTGCCATGGCCTATTATTAAGTGAGTGTAAACAATGAGCAGCGAGGGAGTTTAGGAGATGTAGTGACGATAGGCCTCGCGGAGGGCGCCTATCGCATCATTTTCATAAGCCCTTTTCTCAGCGTTTCCCCAGATGACATCTGGCCATGCAGGGTCTGTTTCGAAGCGAGCAACTACATGAATATGAAGCTGAGACACAATGTTGCCAATGGCGGCAACGTTGAGCTTGTCTGGTTTGAAATGTGATTGCACAAATCGCGAGATTTCCCGAACTGTTTGCATCACCGAATCATAATCATCTTGATCTAATTGGTGCAGCTCAGTGATTTCCTCATCTACTTCGGGAACGAGGATGAACCATGGGAAGAGGGCATTGTTTTTGAGTAAGACACGGCACATTCCGTGGCGGCCGAAGTCAATGCCTCCTGCTTTGAGACGCTCGTTGAGTGAGAAGGGCATGGATGTAATGCGGGCGAGACGTTTGTTTTATATCCTCTGATTTTTACTTTAAGATTTGCCTCTTTTTTCAGTGGAGGCATTTCTTGAACGAACTGAAAAAGTAATCGGGATGCCGGGAGATGGGTGATCTTCACGCAGTCGATTGGTGAGATACTGTTCGTAATTTTCCTGCATCAGGCGCTTGTCATTCACAAAGAGAATATAGGTCGGTACTGGGATGGCTGTGTAGCGATCGTTGGTGGCGGCAGTTGCATAGAGAAGCTTGAGGCGCTTGTTGCCCTTTTTTGCCTGAGGTGGTTTTTTCTCAAAAGCAAGCCCGAGAAAACGGTTGAGTTTGCCGGTCGTGATCGGATTTTGGGCAAGTTTGCGGATTTCGGCAATTTTGCTAAATACAAGCCCGATGGATTGTTTCTTGAGTGCTGAAACACAAACATAGGGCGCGTATGCGAGGAAGAAAAGCTCTGAGCGGACGTGTTCTGTAGCCTCCTCAAGACGCACGTTTTTTGCAGTGCCTGGGTGATAGAGGTCAAATTTATTGAGCACAATGAGGCATGGCTTGCTCTCGCTCTGAATAATGCGGGCGATCTTCCGGTCCTGAGCAGATACACCCTCAGCGCAGTCGATAACGAGTAGGCAGATGTCTGCACGGCGAATGGATCTTTCTGCTCGCATGGCGGAAAAAACTTCGACAGATGAATCCATCTTGGTGCGCCGGCGTAGACCCGCGGTATCGATGATGGTGTGAAGCTCTCCCATGAACTCATAAGGAATATCGACTGAGTCGCGTGTGGTGCCTGCGATGTCTGAGACGATAGTGCGCTCGTCCTTGAGGATGGCATTGACGAGTGAGGATTTGCCGGCGTTTGGCCTGCCTACGATCGCGATTTTGAGGCCCTCGCGTTTCACCTCCTCTTCTGCAGCTTCTATATTTTGGTTGATGGGGGTAACGATGGTATCAATAGCGTCGGCAATGCTGCCCATATTCCTGCCGAGCTCAGCCGAGACAGCTAGACCAGCTCCGTATCCAAGCGATGCAAAATCTCCTGACAATTGTTCCTGATTTTCGTTGTCGGCCTTGTTGATGATGAGTTGAACGGGGGCTTTAGATTTGCGCAGTTTCTGGGCGAGAGCCTGATCGATGGAGGTAACGCCGTCCTTAGCATCCACAACAAAGATAATCAAATCAGCTGTCTGCATGGCGATATCTGCCTCCGTGGCAACAGCATCACCGAAGCTGTCATTGAGCGTTGCACCAATACCGCCGGTGTCGATTAATGTGCAGGGCGATGCGCTGACGCTGCAGGGCGCGGAGATGCGATCACGTGTTACACCAGGTTGGTCATGTACAATGGCGATGCGTCGACCCACAAGTCGGTTAAAGAGTGCTGATTTACCGACATTAGGTCGGCCGACGATGGCTACGGTTGGCATAGTGTGAATAGAGGAGTGAAAGTGAAGTGGGTCCTACTCTGTCTGGTGGTGTTCGTTTAGCATGTGCAGTCCCTGACGGAAATACTCAATACCAGACCAGATTGTAAAAATGGTCGCTAGAATAGTGGGGTAAATAGGAGAGAAGGGAATGACTTTGAGCATGACCCAGCCCAGCAGGAGCATTTGAGTGAAGGTGCAAACTTTGCCGCTCCAGTGAGGTTTGATGGGGACGTGGGAGTTGAAGTAGTGCAGAATCCAGATGCCGACAATGATAATGATGTCTCTTGCGATCATTAGCGCGGTAAACCATATTGGGATATGCCAGCCTTCGCCCCAAGGGATGAAGGTGAGGAAGACAATGCCTGTTAAGAGCAGGGTCTTATCTGCCATGGGGTCTATAAATGCGCCGAATTTGCTCCGCTGGTTGAAGTGACGGGCAATATAGCCATCAACGAAATCGCTCAGTGAGGCGACAATGAAGACGCCAACGGCCCACCAGCGTATGGTCTCGTTTGCTTGGCCTGCTTTGATACTTTCACCATAATAGATAGCGAGAACGGCAAAAACAGGCGCGCATAATAGGCGGCCAACACTAATTTTAGAAGCTAAGGTCACTGTAGCAGTCTCCTGTTTGAAGTTTTCGCTGTCAAGTATTGCTATTTATCGGCTTGGTGGCTCTGATAGCGCCAGTGAACCAGTCTGAAATCAAACGACACCTAGACGCAATGGATGTTAATCCATCGAAGAAGCTAGGGCAGAATTTTTTGATCGATGAAAATGTTGCTCGATGGATCGTTGATCAGCTCGAGGTTGAACCTGGAGACACCGTGGTAGAAGTTGGCCCTGGCACAGGAGCTTTGACAGAACATGTTGTAGCTATTGCTGAACGAGTGATTTTAGTCGAGTTTGATGCTCGTTTGGCTGAAGGGCTCCAAAAGCGCTACGCGGAAAATGAAAATGTCGAGGTGCATCACTACGATGGAGCGCGCTTTGATGTTCGCCAGTTATTCAAATATCAACCGGTTAAGCTGCTCGGAAATTTACCTTATTCTGCCGGAGGGGCGATTATCAAAAACTTCATGAAGCAGCCTTCTCCGGTTTGCAAGGCTGTGCTGATGCTACAAAAAGAGTTCATCGATAGGATTATAGCTAAAACGCGGACGAAGGCTTATGGTGTGTTATCCTTGAGGATGCAAAGTGAATGGCATAGTCGACCCGTGAAAACCATTCCCCCTCAAGCATTTTTCCCTCAGCCCTTAATCGACTCTACGGTGATGGTTTGTGATCCTCGACCAGCAGATCTGCCTGTTTATGATGCACGGCTTTTTGATGAGTTGGTTAGGCGTGGTTTTGCACAGCGCAGAAAACAGGTACGCAAGCAGATGCCGGCTAATCGAAAATGGGAGGATGCAGCAAAGCTTATTGGGGTGGTTGAGACCGTAAGAGCTGAGGAGATCAGTTTGGAGCAGTGGGTCGAATTGACACGTTACTATGATGATCACCCCCTTAAAGACAATGCCCAGGATGGGGGTGAGCTGTTTGATGTGGTCGATGAGGAAGACAACGTAGTCAGGCAAGAAGTGCGCGAGGTGGTTCATCGGGAAGATTTACTTCACCGTGCTATTCATGTTTTTGTCTTCAATAAGCGCAAAGAATTGTTCCTTCAGAAGAGATCTCGACTTAAGGATAAACACCCAGGAGTCTGGGACTCTAGTGCTGCTGGCCATCTCAATGCCGGTGAGGGTTATCAAGAAACAGCGGTTCGTGAGCTGGAGGAGGAGCTGGGGATCGTGTCTGATGAGCTTCAAGAAATTGCATCGATCAAGCCTTCTGCCAATACGGGGTGGGAACACATCAGGTTGTATTTAGCGCGCCATGATGGTTCGATGAGGTTTCCGTGCAGTGAAATAGAAGCTGGGCAGTGGTTCTCGATCGATCAAATCAGGGGGTGGGTGAATGCCAGACCTGCTGACTTTGCCAGTGGGTTCATCGAATGTTGGAAAGTCTTCGAGAAATTATCAGCAGAGCGTGCTGCTGAAGCATAAGTCGATAATTTCAGTCAGCGCTGTTTTATGGTCAGCTAGTTTTGTGGCCACTCGTCAATTTGGTCACTTGTTAAGATGGTAGGTCCACCAGGAGTCGAACCTGGATCTACGGCTTCGGAGGCCGTCATACTATCCATTGTACTATGAACCCATCTTTGTCGGTATGGCTAATGTTTAACCTAAGCCGCGCGAGATGGGTAAGGTTTGTAGTTTGCCAAGTCAAGAGATGAGTTTGAGCAATCAGGGCTTTCCGTATCCACGTCATATTACCATATAGAGTATATTTTTGCGTTAAAAACGAGAGTTTGAGTCCTCTTATGATTGAGTGTGATTGCACGATGTTGCAGATTTGGTGTTGCGGGCTTGTTATCCTATGTTTGGGGGATGGTTTTTTATGATTTCCTTCTTTACTCCAGATGGATGCTTAGCAGAATCA
>JAACFN010000216.1 GCA_009937455.1 Verrucomicrobiaceae bacterium
TGAATACGATTCAAGGGGTAAGCAGCTCCCAGATCAATGTCGATCCAGGGCTGGCCGTCGGGCTTGCCACGATATCTAAAAGAATTAGCCTTGTTTCCGCTACCGGAATCCATCTGGTAGGGCATAAAACCGTCCGTCAGATACTGCAGGCTACGTGAGAGGCCTTCCTGCTTGCCGACGCTTGATGAGCTAACTTTTTTATTCAGGGCCACATTCTCTGTGCCATCGAAAACGAGTAGCTCGGAGAACTGAACATTGAAGCGATCATCATATTTCCGTTTTGACATCACAGAGACTTCCAGCCGCACCCATGATGCTGTGGTATTGCAGGATACCGCCAGAGGAGCTTGGCGAGGGTTCAGCTGACTGGATTCATCAAAAGAAGCGATTACGGTCGCCTCGGAATCCTTACCCGTGCCAGCAATGATCTGGAAAGATATTGGAAAACTGTAAGCACTGTATCCGTGTTCAGAGTCATGGCCGATGGTAGGTACTACGATGATTTGATCAATACGGGTTGGCTCTGCCAGATCCACCTGCACCCACTCCCGCTGATGGGCGGTAGCGTGCAGCTGTGACTCGTAGCCGATCGAGCCGACCCCGCCCCGCATGCGCACCTTCGGCAGTTGTGCTAATTGATCATCGATGCCTCGCAGGCGGTCTTCGAGCTGCTTGAGTGATAGCGACGCCAGCTCCGGTAGCGGCTCAGCATCCGTGGTGGCAGCAGCGCCAAAACCCACAACCGGCATCAGCCAGAGCGCAAACACCGCCAGCAGACACCACAGCGGACAGCGCAGCAGGTCATGAGGGGCTGGATAAAAATTCTTCAAACACATGGGCAGTGGCTGGCGAGAGTCTCGGTAATAAGGCCAGATGACGCTACCCTCTAAAGATAGGGTAGTGCGATGACAGAATTAAGATATTAATATGAAGTTATATCCCGTTGGTGTCCTCACCGACAACAGTTTAGCAGCGAATACAGCCAAGGCAAACAGGCCATTCGCAGCGGAAATAGTCTAAAATACAAAAAACCCAAAACCAAATACACCCATGAAAACTAAAATTCCACACCTCATCCTCGCCAGCCTGTTCGGAGCCAATATCGCCTCGCAAGCGGCGTCTGTGATCCTCATTGACGACGACTTCAGTTCAAGCACCGCTGTGGTAGACTCTCGCTTTAATAAGGCTGAAATAGATACTGATACGTGGCGAGGAAACTCGGACTGGTCCGTTTCAGGCGGGGCATTGACAAGCGCGGCTACCGCCGGAGGAAGTACGCATCTGATCAACTCAGTGAACAGTACAGCTACATGGGCTGATAAAGTTACACTTTCCTTCGACTATTCAGTGGGAGCTGGATCCACGCTTTATTTCTATTCAACCCTGTTTACCGGAGAGGCCGACTCTAGTATGGCTGCCAGAACATCAAAAACGGACGGGACTTACTGGGCGAACGACTTCAACAGTCAATGGGGTACTGCTCCATTTAAGGGTTTTGCAGGTCCGGAGTATAACATCAGCGGAGGCGGTGTCGGGGGCTCCAATACAGCCAATGCCGTCACTTCGTTTGTCGGTGGCACTTCAGGAACCTTCAGCCAGACCTATGATATTTCTGGATTTGGCGTCGGCGACTTCAGCATTGCGGATGTGAGTAATGTACTGGCCGTTTTTACCGTAAATGCTGCCGCGGCAGGTGACGGTGCAATCTCTATCGACAATTTCAACATAACTGCGGTACCCGAGCCAAGCTCGACGGCTCTCTTAGGTCTTGGAGGCCTTGCCCTCGCTCTGCGCAGACGCAGAGCTTGAATGGTGAATGAGTCGCAAAGCGGCCAACCAAGAACGAGGAACAGCCGCAAAGCGGCTAACATCAACTTCAAAAAACCGTCGTGATCCACGGCGGTTTTTTTGTCCTCATCTCTCCATTTGCATGAGAACTTGTCAGGCGAAGCTGCATGCATTTATCGCCTTGACGGTGCCAGACAGGGCACGAGGATATCAGAGGTCTGATAAATAGGCTCACTGCGAACTTAGCTACATAAATTCACTCAACAAATGATGAGCCCATTCACACGCACCTTTCTCCTGTGCCTCCTGTCCCTGTCTTGGACGATCGGCTCCCACGCCGCCGAAACGGCTGCTGCTGACCGGGAAAAGCCTAATATCATCCTGATTATGGCTGACGATCTTGGCTGGAAGGAGCTCGGGTGTTATGGTCAGAAAAAAATCGAAACCCCGCATATTGATCGTCTCGCGAGCGAGGGCATGAAATTCATGCAGTTCTACGCAGGGTCGGCGGTCTGTGCGCCATCACGCTGCAACTTGATGACCGGGATGCATGGCGGGCATGCCTACATCAGGGACAACGGTGAAATCAAGAACAGCATCCCAAACAGGTTTGGCGGTCAGGCACCCTTGCCGGCATCGGTTCCCAATATCGCCAAGACGCTCAAGAAGAAGGGCTACGCAACCGGCTGTTTCGGGAAATGGGGCCTCGGTGGGCAGGGGACAACAGGCGATCCTCTCAAGCAAGGCTTCGACCGCTTCTATGGTTACAATTGCCAGCGCAATGC
>JAACFN010000217.1 GCA_009937455.1 Verrucomicrobiaceae bacterium
ATACTCACGACAGGGCCGCGGTTCGCATAAACCCTAGCCTGACTAGCTGTCTCGACGGACACTTTGAGCTCCTTGTCTGTAAAAATAGGATCCAATGAGGCTCTGAACCTGAGTGTATAGAGACCTGGAGCCGAGAAGCTTGCTCTGGCAGATTCAGAGCTAGCATCATCAAAGGTAACCACTCCACCAGATGGTGCTCCGACGGCCCGCCACATCACAGAATCTGCTCCCCCGATGACCGATGCCGCCACAACCAAACCATTACCCGCAGCAATGCTCACTTCCTCGAGTTGAGGTTGATTAATCTCAACGATAAGCCCACCTAGGCCCTCTACATCACCAGTCAGCCCATACTGACCAATGCTGCCGTAGTCACTAAAACCAGAAACATCAGGGCTGCCGCTATTGGCGCCCTCTACGTGAAACGTATAGTTGCCGGCCTCAAGCTCGGTGGTGATCGATGCCGCGTAAGAGTTCTCTGGATCATCTTCCGCTATGAGATCTCCTGCCTCGTTGTAGAGCTGAACACGCACGTTCATGTTCGTCACAAATTTGGAGCCTCCAATTGCAACACCCTCGGGCTCGACACCTAGAGTGACCGATCCTCCTCTAGTCGTGAAACTAAAAACATCCACATCATCCGGTGTCTCAATGATGCCCACAATGCCAACTGCCTCGTCACCCACCTCTCCTGCAAGATCAAAACCATCTGCAGCGCTGTCGCCATATTGATCGTCCCGGAACGGTGCTGACCGGGCGTCGATGATAGCAAGGTCGTCTTCGGTATTGGTGTTGCCCTCATAGTTTCCATCGCTCCAAGTTACCACATTGAGACCAAAAGGTGCACCCATGATGGGCCCCCAAGTGCCGTTACCTCTGTGATACTCTGGATCATTCTGGCTAGTTAGACCGTCGTGACTAAGACCAAAGGTGTGGCCAATCTCATGGGACACCGTCTGCGCGCAACTACCGACTGAACGGTTGAAACACCAACAGGGATCAACAGATCCATCATAAAATGAGTTGAAATAGGCAACCCCACCTGACCCGGGAAAAGCATCTGTTGTGGGGGTGACGATGCACATCATTTTTTTATTCTGAGCTGCGGCATCAAAGACGGCACGGTCGGTGGTGACATTGATTTTGAAGGGCCTCATATCCTCGGAAACCTCCTCCCAAACTTGACGAATGCGATCTTCGTCAAACCCAGCAGGCTCAGCATTGATGGTTTCCCCGTCTAGCCAGCGGGTTCCAGAGACGACCTCTCCATCAAAGTCAATGTAGACAACGGCATCAGCACCAGGCAGACTGTTAAGTAGTGGGATAATGCCGGCCTGTCCTGCTGGAACAAACGGGGTATCACTAACTGGCAATCCGATATCTTGATCGGTCTCGCCTCTTGAGCAAACATACCCCTGCTGGCTGATCTGCTGGATCTCCCACTCCCCCTCTTGGCCACTGTATTCATAAATAATATTTTTCCCACTCTCCTTAAGGATAATATTTCCCATAATACTACCATCGGCCTTCTTAAGCCAATAAACAGAGCCCTCACGCCCCAACAACTGCATGGAGACCGACTGCTGCTTACCAGGAAATGTCTTGTTCACCTTTACCCGAGCATCAAGCACGAGCTCATTACCAAAATGAAGCTTCAGGCGATCGCCCGGCTTCGACTGATAGATGGATTGAGAATCACTGACGACAGGATGCTCTAACCTTACTGCTGGATATTGAGTGGCCGGGTTTTCAGTCTGAGAATCCCCAAACCCTTGGTGATTGTGGGTGCAGCCCACCCCATGATTGCACGCCGCTGATTCATGCTCTAATGGCTCGGTAATAGCCTGCTCGCTGGATGGAGACATCTTGTATACCAAGACAGAAACGGTAAGAATACCAATCCCCACACAAGCAAGTTTGATATAACGATTATTTTTTAGAAATATTGCGGTCATGGATACAATAGCAGTCTTAAAATTGTAAATATATCCACCTGAATGTCAACTTAGAACATCAGAAACACGCTCAAGGACTTAGGGCAGACACTACAAGGCTACCTAATGACCAGAAATAGGAGGGAAATCCCTATAAAACAAGGGTTCCCGAGTATATGAGCTACCGGCGTTCAGTGGTATCCAGCATCACCGAGTAACACCCAGTGAAACCCAGCGAACAATGGCAACATCCCCCCTCTAGCGGCCAATCGTCAGGCCGGAGAGCAGCAATTCGGTATTGTTACTCGTCCTAGCGAGGTTCTTGAGCAAGGTCTCGATTGCTTCACCAACAGGCAAGGAGGCAAGCTGGCGGCGAATTTCAAGCACCTTGGCCATTTCATCGGGATGGTAAAGGCGATCGTCATTTCGAGTTCCACTTTGTGGGATGTGAATGGCCGGGTAAATACGCTGCTCGGCCAGCTCTCGGTCCAGCCTCACTTCCATGTTACCTGTTCCCTTGAATTCCTCAAAGATGACATCGTCCATTTTGCTCTCTGTCTCGACCAATGCGGTCGCAAGGATGGTCAGGCTACCGCCTTCTTCACAGTTACGAGCCGCACCAAAAAACTTACGGC
>JAACFN010000218.1 GCA_009937455.1 Verrucomicrobiaceae bacterium
CCGAGTGGCTCGGCACGCGTTTTGACAACCTCAATAGTCTGCGGGTGACATGAGTCCGCTACAAACATAGTCGTGCCCCGTGGTTTGCCAGACTTGGCAAGCGCCATAGCCTCGGCCGCAGCTGTTCCCTCATCTAGAAGGGAGGCACCTGCCACATCCAGACCAGTGAGATCTGAAATCATCGTTTGAAAATTCAGCAACGCCTCAAGACGACCTTGTGCTATCTCAGCCTGGTAAGGAGTATAAGCAGTGTACCAACCTGGGTTCTCAAGGATGTTACGCTGGATAACAGGCGGCACAATCGTGCCGCTATAGCCTTGGCCAATGTATGACTTAAGCACCTTATTTTTACCCATAATGGAGCGCAGCTTCTCTAGGGCAGCTGTCTCACTAAGTGCTTCAGGTAACTCAAGAGGCTCACCACCGCGAATATTAGCCGGCACCGCATCATCAATAAGATGATCGATGCGATCGTAACCGAGGTCCTTGATGAGGTTTTGACGGGAAGCTCCAACGCTTCCAACGTGACGGCTACAAAAGTTGTTATACATAGTTTGGTGATCAGGAAAGGTCCTGCGATCCCAGAATCGGGACAACAAAGAAAGTTCTCAGCCAATAAGTCCCTTGTAGGCTGACGCATCCATCAGTGTGTCTACTGAGGCAGCATCCTTAAGCCGAACCTTGAAAATCCAACCAGCACCGTAAGGATCCGTGTTAACCAATGACGGGTCGGCTTCGAGATCGATGTTGCCTTCTACAATTTCTCCTGCAACAGGAATATAAATATCGCTGGCTGCTTTGACAGATTCGACAACCGCAACAGGGTCGCCCGCATCACATGAGCGACCATTTTCAGGCAGCTCAACAAAGACGACATCCGTCAGCTCCTCTTGGGCATGATCGGTAATGCCAACAGTAACAGTGTCACCATCAAGCAGAATCCACTCGTGGTCGGAGGTGTAACGAAGATGATCAGGAACGTTCATAATGATGTTAATTGATGAATGATTGTATAGTAGGTGATGGAATACGGTAGCAACCGCTTGGATGTGATTTATTTCGCAGGATCAGCCCTTCTTGTAAAAGGGTTTTTTAACGACTTTTGCCTCAAAGCGGCGTCCGCGGACATCAACGTCAACCAAGCTGCCTATTTTAGCATGCTCAAGGGGCAGATAAGCCAGCGCAATACCCTCTCTAAGACTTGGTGAGAGCACACCGCTAGTGAGCTCCGAGATCTGCTCCCCTTCTTTAGTAAAGACTCCATAATGAGCACGTGGAGGAGCTCCTCTGCCCGTGTATTTGAGTGCTACCAGACGCCGTTTGAGACCGTCTCGCTTCTGATGAGCCAGTATTTCGCTACCCACAAAACCACCATCCTTCTCAAGATCACAGAAAAACCCAAGCCCCGCTTCCAGTGGGGTGTGGGACGGTGACAGGTCTGTCACGCGCACCGAGACCACATGGCTTAGCACCAGCATCAATAAAACGCTGAAACCATGCGCTACCATTTGCTGATGAGCTGAAAAATTCATAACCCTCTTCACCTGTATAACCCGTGCTACATACCATCAGCAACTCACCTTCATGAATCCAGCTTGCCATACCATTGCGCGGCGGCAACGGCTGATCAGGGAAAAGCTCAGCAAATAAAGTCGCGGCATGAGGACCCTGAACGGCCATAGCCGCCCATTGATCACTCTCGTTTCTGAGGCCGAGCCCCTCAGGAAGGTAGTTACTCATCCAAGCAAAGTCTTCGTCAATCATGGAAGCATTCACCACAAGAAAGATGCGCCCCTCGGCTTCACGGTAGAGGATCAAATCATCTATCACACCTCCCTGCTCATTGAGCATAATGGTGTATTGCCCTTCACCAGGCCCGAGCTTCGTCACATTGTTTGTCAGTAAAGAGTTTAACCAAGCCTCAGCACCATCACCCTCAACAAAAAACTGACCCATATGGGAAATATCAAAGATCCCCGCATGTTCACGTACGGCTGTGTGTTCATCAATAATGCTGGTGTATTGCACTGGCATGTTCCAACCCGCGAAAGGAATCATTTTGGCACCCAATTCAATATGCAGAGGAGCTAGCGGAGTTTCATGAATGGTATTGTTCACGCGCGAGAGACTGCGACTCATAAGCAACCTTGTCAAATCCGTAAGAGGCGTTAATTTTGCTGCCATGGCATCGAACCAGCAAGCCCTGCAAGCACTCCCATCTGTGGAGAAGCTCGCCAAGACACTTTCAGCAGAAAATCCACTGCCACGTGCGATGATCACAGCCTTTGTGCAACGTGAAATCAGCCGCTTTCGCCATAATATTCTCGCGGGCGAGTCGCCAACACGCGAACAAATCGAAGCCGAAATTGGCAAGCAGCTCAGTATTTTCAGCTCAAGCCGCCTACAGCCCGTCATTAACGCGACCGGTGTTATTATCCACACCAATCTCGGCAGGTCACCCCTCGGCAGCCAAGCAGCCGAAGCCCTGACCAAAATTGCCACCGGCTACTGTAACCTGGAATTCAATCTTACAGAAGGCAATAGGGGTAAACGTGCTGGCTACCTAGAAGTCGCATTAGCTTCCATCCTAGAAGCTGAGGCAGCCACAGCAGTCAACAACTGCGCTGCTGCTCTTGTGATTACGCTGCGTCATCTGTGCAAGGGCGAGAAAAACGAAGTGATTGTCTCCCGCGGTGAACTGGTTGAAATCGGTGGTGGCTTCCGCATTCCTGAAATACTCGAAACATCAGGGGCTAAACTTGTTGAGGTTGGCGCTACTAATAAAACCCATCTTGAGGATTATGCCAAGGCGATCACACCGCAAACCGCGATGATCCTAAAAGTCCACCGCTCTAATTTCTATATCGGAGGCTTCACTGACGACCCAAGTATTCTTGAACTGGCAGAGCTCGCCCACAGTCACGGGCTACCACTGATCGAAGACATTGGCTCGGGAGCCCTCATGAATACCGATGAACTTGCCCCCATCGACCACGAACCGAAACCTCAAGACTCGCTCAAAAACGGCGTCGACCTCGTCTGCTTCTCTGGAGACAAGCTACTGGGAGGACCACAGTCCGGTATCATTGCAGGCAAAACTCCGATCATTGAGGGCATCAAAAAAGAACCCTTTTTCCGTGCAGTGCGATGCGACAAACTCATCCTCACCGTTTTACAAGAGTGCATCGATACCTACCTAGACACCAAATCAAACAACACCACCAGCAAGGTGCCCGCCTTAGATTTCATCGGCAAGGACATCTCCTCACTTCAGCAGCGCGCCGAGGCCATCATTGAACACATACCCTCAGATATACGTGACCAATTTACAATAGCTGAAACAACAGCACGAACGGGAGGGGGCACGATGCCCAAGTCTGAAATACCCTCAATTGCCATCTCCATAGCGCCGAGACATGTTTCAGTTAATCAACTAGCCTATCGATTAAGAACTGGGAGCACGGCAGTTGTGGGGACCGTTGTCGACAACACACTAAAGCTCGATTTACGAACCGTCTTCGAGCAACAAGACCACACGCTTGGCGATGCGATCGCCCAGGCCTTGGCAAACTAACGGCCAGCTTGAACCAGCTTAATAGAGCTTGATTAGAAGCTGGTGCTACACCGCTTGCAAGCCGGCGCTTTTTTTGCCTCTAAATGATTAACACAACCGCTTACTCTGCAACTTTAGCTTCTGCAGCTTCATCTGCTTTCTCTACATCTGGCTCAGCTCCAGCATCCGTTTTTTTCACCGCTGCAGCATCAACCTTCCCTTGGCCATACTTTAAAAACTCTTCAAAGTCAGCAGTCAGAGGCTGAATCTCATGGAATCCAACCTGCTTGTAAAACTGAGCTAAGGTGTTTGCTTCCAT
>JAACFN010000219.1 GCA_009937455.1 Verrucomicrobiaceae bacterium
GCATCAACCTGCGATTGGATTTTACCGACAAGATCAATACGGGTGTCGGGTTTACCCACCGCTTGGTAGTAAGCTTTCTGAATCTTAATATCGGCAGAGGAGCTGCCGCCCCCTACCCCGATCCACGATGCTTGCCAGTCGGCAAAAGACAAGTTGGTGAGCAATAGGAACAGAGAGATGTATTTCAAGTATTTCATAAGGACGATTGTGAACGAAGAACAAGGAACTAAGAACAGCCGCTTCGCGGCTACTTCATCAAGCGCACTGGACCAAGAAGCCCGGAGGTGGGCTCGCCACGGTAGAGGTTGTGGATGGTCTGGTAGTGGTTGGAGAGGGTATTGTAAACAGTCACCTCAATGGTGTTCTCCCCTGCCACAAGCAATCCGCTGACATCAAGCTGCCATGGCGGGGCAACACGCACGCCGACCTTTTTGCCGTTGATGGAGAGTTCCGCAGTAGCGATGACCTTGCCAAGATCGAGGGCCTTGATGGCTGCCGCTTCTTCGGCGGTGAGGGTGATCGTTTTCTGATACTTCACGCCCCCCGAGTAGTTGTGCAGGATGCCGTTTCGCGACCAGTCCCCGAGATTCATCAGGCCCTCGCCGTTGGTGTGCACGCTGATGGCTTCCGGGATGGCGGCACCCCCGTGGATGCCGGCGGGCGGAGTCAGCTTCAGCCGTCTCCAGAGGCGGTCATGGCCTCGCCATTGTAATAAGCCTGGACCGGCGTGGTGCTGATGGCATCTGGGATGGTAATACCGGTGGTTCCTGGGGCAGTCACAAAGCTGAGGGTTTCAGATCCAGGATCTGTTGCAGCATAGGGGTCAAAGAGCAGCAAGCCGGGATCCTGATACCAGCTCATGGCGAGCGGAACTTTCTGATGATGGTGCGCTGCCCCCTGCTTGCGCAGAACGAGGTGAGCCTCTCCGTGGCTATCCAGGCGAATCAGGATCGGGTTGGCTCCGGCCACGAGACTGACCGGCTTGCCCGGGTCGGTGATTTTCTCACCGTTGATATAGATGGCAGCGGGGCTGATGACCTGGTTGGCATTACCCGTTTTGTAGCCAGCATTGTATGCAGCCGGCTGGCTGAGGTGCAGGGTGGCTGTGCATGCCTCCGGGGAGATTACCGTCGTCCACAAATAGTAATGAACGATACCCTCTTCGGCCTCCAGTAGCTTGACACCATTGCCCCGCTTGATCTCTTTGCCGACACGCAGGAAGTTGTCCGAGATCTTGCCCTTGGTGCCGTGATAACCTTGGTGGCCGGGATTGTCCTCCAGGCCATAGCGCCAGGAAAACTCGTAGCTGCTCCAGTCCCCCTGCCCTGGCTGAGTGGCCATACTCAATGCGACCTCCTGCTCAGGAGTCAGTGCCGCGGCGGCTTTGTGCAAGAGCATCTGTGGCCCATAGCTGTGCAGCTGCGTCTTTTGCTCTTGCCCTCGCGCCCACTGAAAGCGGCGTGCCTCGACGCCGATCATCTTATTGTGTTCAGTTACTGGCAAGCGGAAGTCACCCCACCGGTTGTCCATGGTGGGCAGGAAAGCGACCTGCCAATCGGTGTCAGGCATGGTCTTCACTTCGCTCAGCACAGCGCGGGGGCTGGTGGGATTTGTGTGTGTTTTACCAGGGTCAAAAACAACCACCTGCGCTTCGTAATGCTCGAGTGGCAGTACGACCTGAGTGCCGGTGGCGGTTTCCTTGACGACCTGCAGTGGCGAGGTTTTTCCCGTCCACGGATCCCAGAGCTCAACCGCCCCCTTGGCACGGAACTCAACCACATCCCCAGGCTTGGCGTCCATGGTGAGATAAACATCACGGGGGCCGATCTTGCGGTGCAGGCTACGCACGGCGCCGTTCAGCCCGCGGGCATCGTGAACGAAGGCTGTCTTGATGTTCTCCAGCGCCTCACCCGCACTAACAAAGCGGTTTGCTGCCGGGATCGCCTTAGCTAACAGGTCCGTGAGTGCAGGATCATTGACGCCTGCGTGATCAGTAGCAGTGGGCAGCGTTCCCACGGAGAGCACCAGCCCCCCAGCTTCACAGAGAGCGGCGGCCTTTTCCAGATTATTCCAGCGCACGGCATCCATGTTAGGGAAGATGAGTGCCTTATAGGATGCGTTTGCGTTCTCGACCACGAGTTGGCCATTTTTTATTTTTGCCCGGGCGATGGACTGATGGTCGATGAAGTCAAAGTTGATCCCCGCGGCCATGAGCTTGTTGCCAAGATGAAAGGCGATCTGCGTTGCCTCTTTGCCCTTGGTCTCCGCCTCATAGGGCGTGACTGGGTAGATGATGGCGACATCAGCCACAGCGTCACCCTGGCTCATTAGGTAGGAGAGTCGGTCGAAGTACTTAAGAAAGCTGCCCATATGTTCCCAATAGGGCATGCGGAAATGGTAGCATGGCGGCGCCCATTCCCAGTGCGAGCCGTAGGTGGAGTAATACAGGCCGTGCAAGTTGAATAAGGTGCAGCCATAGAGGTAGTTCTCCCGCGTGGCGAACATCAGATTTTCCGGAGTGGCACCCCAGCCCAGCGAGTGGTAGGCCTCCAGCCAGACGCGCGGACGCTGGTAGAGCTTGGCAATGGATGAGGAAACCTTGCCCTTGATGACGTCGGCATGACCACCCGGGGTGTCGTGCCCGGGAGCGGCATACCAGCGGGTGGCACGGAAGTAGTCGCCATAGGCGTGTGGATCGAAGCCACGGCCGTGGTTGTCACAGCCGAAGATGATACCGCGCTGCGTGTGCCAGTTGTAAATCGGCTCAAAGTAGCGCTCCTCCATGAGGGCCATGCGCACGTCAGCGTAGTCGATACGCACCTTCGGGGTGACGTCGCCCATCTCCGTCCACATAGCGGGCAGCACGTCAAAGAGCTTGTAACCCTTGCGTTGCTGGAACTCGACATGGAAGTCCTTGTTCCAAGCAAACTTCTTAAGCCCAACCTGTAGCTCGTCATTAAAGAAGTAGTTCAAGCCCTTGGAATTACCGTTGTTTTGATTCTCAAATTCCTGGTAGAAACCCTGTACGATCTTGTCTCCGGATTTGGCGAGCAAGGGGTTAAAGGTGCCCGGGTGGCGGCGTGTGCCA
>JAACFN010000037.1 GCA_009937455.1 Verrucomicrobiaceae bacterium
CAGGCCCCATGGTATTGATGTGGTGGTAATGTGGGTAGTGAAAGTAAATCGCCTCCCGATCAAGGGACTGCTCACCACCATCTAACAATGGATTCAGACTGACCCCATCAACATGCTGCTGGGGCAGCAGTGGCAGACCCGCAAGCTCCAACAAGGTTGGGTAAATATCGGTGCTGACGACTGGTTCTTTAGATCTCAGTCCAGCCTTAACTTTACCGGGCAGCTTGATGATTAGTGGCGAGCGGATGCCACCCTCATAGAGCCATGCTTTGCCAGTACGTAGTGGCAGGTTCGATGTTGGCATGCCCAATCCAGGGCCGGTGGACAAGCCGCCATTGTCAGAGAGGAAAACCACGATGGTGTCCTGCTCAAGCTTCAAGCGCTTCAAGGTCTCAAGAATACGGCCAATGTTTTCATCCATACTCTCTACCATGCAGGCGTAGGACTCATTGCTCTGAACGCTGCGTGACATGCTCTGATGATCCTTGATGCCCTGCTTATCCTGTATATCTAATCCCATGGCTTTGGCTTTTTTGCGGTATTTTTCCAGCTTGGCCTTATTCGGCATAATCGGGGTGTGCACGGTGTAGTACCAGATATTCAGGAAAAAAGGCTCCTCCCCCTGCTGCTCAATGAACTTGATCGCCTTGTCCGTGAGTGCATCCGTTAGGTAGTCTCCCAGCTTACCATCATCCATGTCCGGCACGTTGGTGCTGGGGTGCTGTTTGCTGGTGTAAGGGAAATAATAAGAACCTGGCTGACCCATCTTGTGGCCGGCGATATTGAGATCAAATCCATTCGCCTCTGGGTAGTGCTCGCGGCCCTTGGCGTGATGGGTCTGCAGGTGCCACTTGCCGATGTGGGCCGTGCTGTAGCCTGCCTGCTTCAAGACCTCGGCCAGTGTAGTGTCCCCCGCTGGCATGTTGCCCTTCACCTCAGGCGGGGTGAGCATATGGCCCGGCCCCATGCTGCCGCGGCTACCGCTGTGATTTGTGAGGCCAATCCGACTGGGATACTTACCGGTGAGAACACTGGCGCGCGTTGGTGAACATACCGGGTTGGCGGCATAGGCATCGCTAAAAAACACGCCCTCGGAGGCAAGCCTATCGATGTTGGGAGTCTCATAAAACGCGCTGCCGGTCACCCCGAGGTCTGCCCAACCGAGGTCATCAATCAGAAAGAGCACGATGTTGGGTTTTGACTTCGCATTCACCGCAAAGGCAGCAAAAGCCATGATCAGCGAAATCAAAACGAGGTGTTTTCTGGCAGTGTTGTGTATGCTTGCTTGCTTGAATCTTTGAAGGTTGCTCATGGTCTATATTGATCTCGGTATTGATTTCTTACGTATTTTGCACATCAGGTGTTTCAATGTCTCTCGTAAACTTGGGATCTTAGGCTTTTCCCTTGCCAATATGTGCAAGCAAGCGGATATTGCCAGCAATGTTACATCACCCTTGGTTCCCAAAACTGATCGTTGTCGCCGCATGCCTTTTGCCGTCAACTGCATGGTGCCAAAACTACGCGCCAAGCCAAGAAAGACCCCCCGTAGTGAGCCGTGAATTCCGTGGCGCCTGGGTTGCCAGTGTCTACAATATCGACTGGCCAAGCCAGACTGGCCTCTCCCGCAGTGCCCAACAAAGTGAGCTGCGCGCCATGCTCGATCAGATGGCAAAAATCAATCTCAACGCGATCATCTTTCAGGTGCGGCCCAATGGCGATGCTCTCTACAAGTCGAGTATCGAGCCTTGGAGCTCATGGTTAACAGGCACGATGGGGCGCTCCCCCGGCTACGACCCCCTCGCCTTCTGCATCGCAGAAGCACACGCACGGGGTATTGAGGTTCACGCATGGTTCAACCCGTTCCGCGCCTTGCCGAACTCTACCATGCCCACTGCCAGCAACCATGTCTGCCGCACGCACCCGTCACATATCTGCAATTTTAAAACCTACCGATGGATGAATCCTGCCAGCAGCTTCACCAGGCAGCGCGCGCTCTCTGTGATCCTGGACGTGACACGCCGCTACGATATCGACGGCATCCACATCGACGATTATTTTTACCCTTATCCGGATTTGGCCAAAAACGGCAAACACAAGCAACACTTCCCAGATGGTAAAAGCCCATCACAGCGGCGCGGCTATGTGGATAGCTTTGTGCAGGAAATGTACAGCTCCGTGAAAAAAGCAAAACCTTGGGTGCGTGTTGGCATTAGCCCTTTTGGCATCTGGAGACCTGGAGTGCCCTCCGGCACAACGGCCGGTGTTGACGCTTACGAGCACCTTGCCGCAGACTCGCGCAAATGGCTGCAAAAGGGATGGTGTGACTACCTCTCTCCTCAACTCTACTGGCGTATTCAAGGGCCGCAAAGCTACACTCGCCTGTTGAGCTGGTGGCGAGAACAAGGAAGTCGTCCAGTATGGCCGGGTATCGCCACCGCCCGCATTAAAAGCACCGAGGACCCAGGGCGTCCCGCCAGTGAGATCGTCAACCAAGTGAATCTCTCCCGCACGACCGGCAACAACTACGCCGGCCACGTCCACTGGAGCATGAAATCCCTGCGCCAGAATCGAGGTGGTATTTCTACCTTACTGGAGAAAAAAACCTACTCAAATGCAGCACTTGTGCCACCGATGCCGTGGCTCAGTAAAGTGCAACCTCTCAGCCCCAGCCTAAAGGCCTCCGGATCTCGAAAAGGAGCACAGGCCAAGTGGTCGTCTGTGAGAGGTGCTTACAAGTATGCCGTTCAGGCGCGCTACGGCAAATACTGGTTCACCGTTAAGGTCCTTCCCTCTTCTGCAAGAAGCCTAACTCTTGCAGGCAATCCTGAGGCGATCGCGGTAAGCGCCGTTGACCGCTACGGCACCACCAGTGCTCCCAGTGTGGTGACTCGTTAGCGAGGCTTTGTTCCGAGAACCGAGCATTCCGTGGCAAAAAAGAAGCTAATTATCTTGCGCAAGAAGCGACTTGGGTTTTTACCGCTTGCAGCCAAATGTGGCTCACGCTACTAACAATCACGATATGACTAATATGCGCACGTTCATTTTTTGCAGCTCCGCCATTCTCTGTTGTTGGTTAGTTGCCTCCTACGCATACGAGCCTAAGGCAGGCACAGCGGTGAACATCGATACTTCAGTAAATCAGATAAGCAGCGCATCCACTGAAACGAAAGGCTCAGAGAAAAAAGCCGCTGTCAACATGCAGCAAGAGCCGCTTGCCACCATGGCTACCCTACAGGGCCAATAATAGCAGCCAGATCAGCGCCTGTGAATATCAGTGCCTGTAAATGCGGCTGCGTAAGGCGTGTTGTCAGCAAATCCTTATTATAACTAACGGTTAGCTTTTTTGTTCAAAAAAAATTGAACTTTCAAATCGAGGGTGCTATTCTGATTCCGATGCACCCTAGCGACCAGCCCGATACAGCGAAGTTGACTGTCGATCAGCGACTCGTCTCTTTTTTTAGAGATGGCGCGAAAATCGTTGGTTTGCCTGCCTCTGTGGGTGAGATCTTCGGCCTCTTGTTTGCCTCCCCCAAGCCCTTGACGATGGCTGACCTGGTGGAGCGCCTCAACATCAGTAAGGGCTCGGCGAGTCAGGGATTAAAAATGTTGCGCACTCTTGGTGCTGTTCGTGATGTCGAATATGACAATGACCGCAAAGGCTATTTTGAAGCGGATATTGAACTAAAAAAACTTGTCGGGGGTTTTATTCGTGAACAAGTTCGTCCACACATGGAGAGCGGCACACGCAAGCTCGGCGAGCTCGAGCAGGATCTCGACACTGTCAGCGACCCAGAACTACGTGCATTTTACGAAAACCGGATCAAAATCATCCAACGATGGTCAGGCAAAGCCAAACTTGTCTTACCCCTGTTGCAGAAATTTCTCGGTGAATAAAAACATTCAGACAGCATGACCCATCCCGATTCCCATCCCGATTCCCATCTCGATTCCGACACGTCATCCGACTCCGATCACTACGCATGGTACTGTGTGCGCACCAAACCTAAGCGCGAACACATCGCGGCGAGGGCGATGAATCAAATCGAGGGTGTGCAATCCTTTTGTCCACGCCTTCGATATCGTAAAGCAACCAGGCGCGGTAAAGTCTGGTGGGTGGAAGCTATGTTTCCTGGTTACATTTTTGGCTTCTTTTGCCGTGAGCAAAATGAGCGCAACATCGTCCATACCCACGGGGTCATGACGATCCTCAAGTTTGGCGATTACATGCCTGAGATTCCCAGCTCATTCATTGCAGATCTCAACCAACAGATGCAGGAGCTCAATGAGGGTGATGATGACATCATGACCTTAGAGCCAGCTGTCAACGAAGGTGATGAGGTAGAAATCGCGCATGGCGCCTTCCAGGGTTTTCAAGGCACCGTCATTGAAGTCATGCCGGCACAAGAACGCGTTAAGCTACTCACTGAGTTTCTCGGTAATCGCCAGGTCGTGGAAACGGACCTGCTGTCTCTCTTATTGCCCAACAAACCTGTTCCTGAATAGGCACAACACGGCTAGAGAACATCTTGCTCTGGCTCACTCTGCAAGACTTCCATCGTCTGCACATCTGCAGAAAGGGGCCACGACGATAAGATTGCTCAACATGGTGTGTAAGAATCGCGTTTGTTTCTCGTAACCTTATAGATCTCTATGGTGGCAGGACGGCTGCGTAGATAACAGCTAAGCACATCATGAAACATCCACTAACGCTCTTTTTATTGGCTACAGCCTGCCTCATAGCAAACAGCCTCGCTGAAACTCTGCCGCCGCTAAACAACCATCAAGTGCCGCAGGATGCTCAGGCCATGTGGACTGGCTTCGACCCGCGTGCAGAGCCGCTCGATACCGAGGTTCTGAAGGAATGGGAAGAAGACGGTGTTGTTCTTAAGGTCCTGCGCTACCGCATTGGTATTTTTAAAGGGCAAAAGTCGATGATGGCGGCCGTCTATGGCTACCCCAAAGCGATGAGTGACGCGGGTAACAAGATTCCTGGACTGGTTCAGATCCACGGTGGTGGCCAATACGCCGATTACCAAGCCGTACTCACCAACGCCAAACGTGGTTACGCCACTATCTCCATCGCATGGGCCGGCCGCATCTCCGCTCCCGACTATCGTGTCAGCCCTCACGAGGTGAAACTTTTCTGGGACAACAAAAAAGAAGACCCTCATTATAAAATCACCACCGACTGGGGTGCGCTCGATGCCTACCACGCACCGAGTAAAAAGGACAAAGACGCCTTCACTCAATTACCAGCCTATGACTGGAGCTTAGACCCTGTTGCCTCGCCGCGTAACAACGCCTGGTTTCTCTGCACCTTGGCCGCACGCCGCGCACTCACGTTCCTTGAGCAGCAAGCCCAGGTTGATGCCAACAAGCTCGGTGTCTACGGCCACTCCATGGGGGGCAAGCTCACTGTGCTCACCGCCGGCTCTGACAAACGGGTCAAAGCAGCCGCACCCTCATGCGGAGGCATCAGCGATCGTTCTAATAAAGACCCCCTGTATCGCAATACCGTCAGTGACCCCGCTAACCTGAAAAACATCAGCTGCCCGACTATTTTTCTAAGCCCTGCTAATGACTTCCACGGCCGCATCTCCGACCTCATCACCACCACCGAAGAACTGAGTGACAAGTTAGGCACACAAAATTGGCGGGTCACCTGCTCAGCCCACATCAACCATAAAGACATGCCTGAAAACGAAGTTGCCACCCAGCTTTGGTTTGACCAGCACCTGAAGGGAACTTTCCAATGGCCAGCCAATCCTGCTAGCACACTGACCCTGAAAACAGAATCCAGACTACCTCACTTCGCCATCAGGCCAGACACCTCAAAGCCCATTATGGCTATCGATATTTATTACAACCAGCAGGGTGAAGTCAGTGGCGACATGCATAAGCACATCAACCAATTCTGGCATCACGCACATGCTCAAGCCACCGGCAAAGACGGCGTCTGGTCTGCAAGCCTACCGATTTCCACAACGGACAAACCGCTCTGGGTTTACGCCAATGTGCTCTATGCCCTCGATCAGCCCATTACCGGTGCTGGCTACTACTACGGCCGCTACACCACCAAGACCTTTAACCAATCCACTTTACTGAAAATCGCGAGCCCTGCCGAGCTGCAGCAGGCAGGAGTCAGAGCCACTCTCCAGGCAAGCCCCGTGATCGAAAGCTTCGCAAGCAACTGGCAAAAAGAATGGTTCACCACCAAGCCTTCCGAGTGGGCACGCAAAACCCACAAGCTCTACCACCCACTCTGGTCAGCACCTAAAGATCAAAAAGATGTGAAGCTCGCCATTGATGTTCGCTCTGAACAAGCCAACAAAATCATCCTTGGCCTCGATAAGCATGTTGCAGAGATCAAGCTAACTGGCTGCACCGACTGGCAGCACATCACCTTGTCCCCTGCCGACTTTCTTGATGCCGACGGCAGCGCCCTCGCCTCTTGGCAAGACATCAAGGAGCTACGCCTTGGACCATCCGAATACCTGACCCCGAAAAACAGCGCTAAAAGGCGGCTCGTTGGCTCAGACAAATGGCAAGGTGCGGCGCCACAGTTTCGCAATCTACGCTGGCTATCGACAACGCCTTGACAGGCTCTCAGCCCTTTACCATTGTAACCTCCCTTTACCGCACACCCCACTCAATAAGCAATGCAAACACCCACTATTTTCACACGCATTCTGACATGCCTTTTTACCGTCTGCACCCTGTCACTTTCCGTCACGGCTGAGGACCAACGCCCCGCCAAACCCAATGTGGTTTTAATGTTTGTCGATGACCTCGGCTGGCAAGACGTCAAATGTTATGACGTCGATGAACCTAGCCCCATGGAGACCCCGAACCTTGACAGCCTCGCCAAGAAAGGTGTTCAGTTTTGGAACGGCTACTCACCTGCCCCCACCTGTGCCCCATCCCGCTGTGCATTGTTAAGTGGTGTTCACCCCGCAAGAGCTCAGAAAACCCACGTTGTTGGGGGAGCTCCACCACATCCACACCACGATATTGGCACTACGGTGATGGCTCCTTGGTACAGTGGCCGAATGCCCGAGACCACCTTCAACCTAGCCAAAGCCATGAAGGCTGAGGGCTACTCCACAGGTCACACTGGCAAGTGGCACATCGCAGTCGACCACCACGCATTCCCCCAGCCCATGGATATCGGCTTTGACTTCACCACCCACCAAGCAGGCTATAACACCCGAGGAGCACAAAATGGCATGAGTAACCGCCTCAAGGACTTCGCCACCACAGATGCGAAGGACCCCTACCGCCTCGATGAAAATGGCTTCCCCACCGACATCGTTACCACTGAGGCCATTAAGTTTTTTGATGATCATAAGGAGAAGCCCGTCTTTCTCTATTACGCGACCTGGCTCGTGCACACGCCGATCCAGACCCGCAGCAAGGCCCTGCTGGAGAAATACTGTAAAAAACTCGGCATAGATTACCCGACCGAGCCGAAGGACTGGACCTTGGAAGGGCAACGCAACCCCCACTATTGCGCCATGGTCGAGATGCTCGACTACTACGTTGGCCAAATCATTTCCTATCTCGAGAAAACCGACGACCCACGCTGGCCAGGACACAAGCTCATTGAGAACACCTACCTTGTGTTCACCTCTGATAATGGCGGCATGGAAGGCGGCGGCGGCCACGAAATCATCACCGACAACTACCCACTAGACAAAGGCAAGATCAACGCCAAGGAAGGCGGCACCCGCGTTCCCTTCCTCATCGCTGGCCCCAGTATTGCCAAGGGTGTGCAATCCAACGTGGTCATCAACGGCCTCGACCTCTACCCCACGATTCTCTCATGGGTAGGAGCTAAGCCCAAGGAGGGTAAAATTCTCGACGGCTCCGATCTTTCCACCTTGCTCAAGACAGATGCTACCAAAGCAGACCTAGTCAAGGGCCACGATGGCAAAACCCGTGACACTATGATCTGGCATTTCCCCCACGCCTCGATGCAAAGCACCATCCGAATTGGTGGCTACAAACTCATCCGCAATCTCAATCACCTGTTCCACCCCAGTATCCCCCAATACGAACTCTATCAACTCTACGATCAGGACGGTAAACGCGTCGATATTGAAGAAGCTAACAACCTTGCAGACAAGGACCCTGAGCGGACCCAAAAAATGGATCAGCACCTGACCGAGATTCTCACCGAAATGGATGCCAGCCTACCCTATTACAATCGGCACGGCCGCCACGTCTCAGCCGAGTTCAAGAAAAGCGCTCCCACCGCGCTTAAACACAGCCGATCTGGTAATTCCGTTACTCTCAGTTACAAAGAGAACGGCGCCTCTGTTAGCAAGGCCTACATCGTCTACACCACCAAGAAGGAGAAAGTATCAGAGGAATGGTTCCGCGCACCAGCCACCATCAATGCCGACAAAAGCATTACTGCCACTATCCCCGAGGGATCTACTCACTTTTATCTAAACCTTGTTGACTCTAACCAAGTCCTCGTTAGCTACCCAGAGTGCCCCGACAGCCGCGCCCACAGCAAAGCAACCAACGAAGCAGCAGGTAAAAAAGTGCACCACGCCTCATTCACCCACTTTGCCCTCCCCAACCAGCCATAACTCTTACTAAGAACCATCGCTTAGCGACCCCTGCCAGATCTAACTAGCCCATGAAAACGACCAAAATACTGACCCTCTCACTGATCCTTCCCACGCTTGCCTTTCAGTCATGCGAAAAAAAGAACAGCTCTAATACCGATCAAAATGGCCACACCGGCGACTGCTGCCCTCCCCCCTCTGAGCTCATTGCCCCTGAGGTCTCATCAGGGCCAGCCCCTACACCTCAACTCAACGAAACTCCAGAACAGCTCGAAGAGCGTCTTCAGTGGTTCCGCAATGCCAAATTCGGTCTCTTTATCCACTGGGGTCCTGCCGCTATTAGTGGTGAAGAAATCAGCTGGAGCATGATGGACCGCATCGAAGGTGGCGACAAACATAAGGTCGTCCCTCGCGAGACTTACATGAACCTCTACAAAACTTTTAATCCAACCAATTTCAACGCCGACGAGCTCATGGGCCTCGCTAAAAATGCCGGCATGAAGTATTTCGTTTTTGTTACCAAGCACCACGACGGTTTCAGCATGTGGCCCACCAAGGAAAAACGTTTTTCTGCAGGAGCTGACTACCCAGAGCACTTCTCCATCGCCGACACTCCCTACCAAGGTGACCCTGTCCGCATGATGCAAGAGGCCGGTAAAAAACACGACCTCAAGATCGGCTGGTACTACAGCACTCGTGACTGGACTCACCCCGACTACCTCCAAGGTGACAACAAAGTTTACAACGACTACTACGAAAATCAGGTCGAGGAGCTGCTCAATGAATACGGCCCTGTAGACATGGTCTGGTTCGATCACTGCTTCGGCAACTGGGACCAATACACTATCCCTCGTCTCTATCAGAAAATGTATGCCAACAACCCACAGCTGCTGGTCAACAACCGGGCCGCCAAGGGCATTAAGGACATCCCGGAGGAATACAAAGCCCTTCGCCTCGGTGACTATGATACCCCAGAAAACCGCATGGGTGCTTTCCAACACGGACGCGCTTGGGAATCCTGTATGATCCTCTCTCCTCATACCGACCACGGCGGTTGGTCCTACCGCACGGGTGCCGAGACACGCTCACTCACCGAGACCCTGCAGCTACTCTCTTCGTGTGTCACCGGAGACGGCAATATGCTGCTTAACCTCGCCCCACTTCCTGACGGCTCACTCAAGCCAGAAGAAAAAGCTATTCTTGAGGGCCTCGCCCCATGGATGGCCACATACAACGAAGCCATTTACGACACCCGTGGTGGCCCATGGATCAATGGCACCTGGGGCGGATCAAGCTATCGCGGTAACACCGTCTACCTCCATCTCTTTAACCCCAGCGATGAGCCCCTCGTGCTCAACGCCCTGCCCCAGCAGATTACCGCGGCAACGACGATTGACGGTAAAGCCATCCCCTACACACAAGACGATCAGGCAAAAACTGTCTCCATCACAATACCCGCTGATGCCCGCAACGCTCACGTATCCATCATCAAGCTGACCCTGGCTAGCCCTGTTAGTGGTGTTCTCTATGGTCCCGCTCTCGCCAACGAATCTGAGGTGCAGATCCCAGGCACGATGACCTTTGCTACAGATCAAGCGACCATCAAAGGGTCCGCCACTCTGGAAAAGCAAGGTGAGGAAAACACCATTACCAACCTCACCATCGACTCAACGATTACCTGGCCCCT
>JAACFN010000038.1 GCA_009937455.1 Verrucomicrobiaceae bacterium
AAAGGTGTGCGGAAATCATCCGCCCCACTGCCCCAGTCCTCCATCCGCTCAGTATCAAAGGCATTGTAAAAGGTATTCATCGTCGCGCGCATCTTCAAACCTCAGCCCCAAGACTTCAAACCTTTTCTGCACGAAGACCAACATGCACTCCAGAAAAGAAGCGGAGCGACGTGCCCCAAAGGGGTGAACAGGCTGGCGGAGCCTGCGAATCAACGCAAGCGCCTTATATAACCGACCCAAGCGGACAACGGTTCCGCCTCCGGCGGAGAGGCGTGCAAGCTCTACATAACCCCACCCCAGCGGGCGACGGTTTCGCCTCCGGCGGAGAGGAGCGCAAGCGCTAACCTAATGTACTGATATGATAAATCGTGCACTTCACCCCCTGGCTGCCTTTATCCTCTTTACGATCGACCTTGGTGCCCAGCGCCTGTTCGATCATGCGTGTCTCCATGACCTTAAGCCCCGGATACTGCATGAATACTTGGCCGAGTGGATGGTGGTATTCTTCGATGATGAAGCCGGTCTCCGCTGAATAATGGCAATGACAAAAATGACCCGCCTTCATGCGCGCATCGACAAAGCGTGTTGCCTTTTCAACCAGCGACTTGCCCGGCCGAACGGCCTTCATCCACTGGTCTCTTTCTTTCTCAAAGTAATGATAGAGGAGCTTCTCCGGAGCGGTCTCCCCAAAGGTGGCTTTGACACCATCCAGCAGATCCAAGACAAGCTGCACTCCACCATCTGGGAATAGCTCGTCACATTTCTTGGTGAGCTTGTAGAGCTTCTGCGGACGCCCAACCTCGACTCTGGGGACGCGCCACACTTTCAGATACCCCTGCTGCTCTAAACGGATGCAATGCTGCTTGATCCCCATGTAGCTCATCTCAAGAAGCTTGGCTAATTCTGGAATGGCCAAGCCACCAGAGCGCTTCAGCTCAGCAATAATGGCAAGACAGCTTGGCCGGGAAATGTCATGAAGTGCCTCAGAAAACATTAGCTGCATATTAGCGGTGCTGTGCCAAAACTCCAAACTCCAAATGAGAAAATCCACTTTAGAAAGATCAGGGACTCTTTTTGACAAATAACAAATTACGCTTAGAATCGGCGGCGATGCCCAACATCGAACCCACCACCTTCCCCTCTTACGCCCCAGGATTCTGGCCAGATACCGATAGTGATCTTTGGCAAGACTACAGGTGGCAGCTCAAGAATCGTGTCACTTCACTCAGTGCCCTCGAGCAGCACATTGAGCTCAGCGAGGAGGAACGCGCCGGCGTGCTACTCTCCGGCAATAAGCTCGCCATGGCGATCACGCCGCACTTCTTCAACCTCATCGATAAAGATGATCCCAACTGCCCGATCCGCCGGCAAATGATTCCTCGCATTGAGGAGACTCTTACCGACCCCGCCGAGATGTCTGACCCCTGTGGCGAGGACAGCCACATGCCTGTCCCTGGTCTGGTGCACCGCTACCCTGACCGTGTGCTCTTTCTGGTTACAGATCGCTGCGCTGCCTACTGCCGCTACTGCACACGTAGCAGAGTGGTCTCGGGCGTGTCCGATCAAAAGCTAGAAACGCAATGGGAGGCAGCCTTCGAATACCTGGAGAAGAATGAGGGCATCCGTGATGTATTAATCTCTGGTGGTGACGCGCTGCTGTTCTCCGATAACCGGCTGGAGCGCATTATCTCCCGCTTGCATGCGATCCCGCATATCCAATTCATCCGTATCGGCACACGCATCCCTGTTTTTCTCCCCCAAAGAATCACCGAGGATCTCTGCAAGATGCTCAAGAAGTATCACCCTCTCTTTATTTCCATCCACGTCAATCACCCCCGTGAGCTAAGCTCTGAAGTCCGTGATGCCCTGGGCCGCCTCGCTGACGCCGGTATCCCGATGGGCAATCAATCCGTGCTTCTGCAGGGGGTGAACGATTCGGTCGAAATCCAGAAGGAGCTCGTTCACAAGCTGCTGATGTGCAGAGTCCGCCCCTACTATCTCTATCAGTGTGACCTCATCGAGGGCTCCGCACACCTACGCACGACGATCAGCAAGGGCATCGAGGTGATCGAGGGACTGCGTGGCCACACCACGGGCTATGCCATCCCCCAGTATGTGATCGACGGCCCAGGAGGTGGCGGTAAAATCCCGATCAATCCAGACTATGTGGTCAAAAACGACGAGGCTGGTGTCACGCTGCGCAATTATGAGGGTAAGCAGTTTCATTACCCCAACCCGAGCCAGGTCCCCGCTTCTCTCAAAGGCTAAGATGGCAGCGATCTTAGAAATCGCGCTTTGTCATCATCGACACAGTCAGAAATCGAAGTTTTTTTCAGCGTTGGCTTGACCTTATCTCAGTATTGTGGCTTTTTCCGCGCACGCCGTTTGGCAAAAAATGTGCACCCGTAGCTCAGCTGGATAGAGCGCCTGACTACGAATCAGGAGGCCAGGGGTTCGAATCCCTTCGGGTGTACCATTTTTTCAAAGGCCCATTTTTTTCAAACAGTCTAGCCGTTCTCTCCTAGGAATTTTCTTCCTGGGATTTTTTTTTGCCCTGCTACTTTTTCTTGAGCAGGCTTTTACCCGTCATCTCAGCTGAGGGCTCTAGTCCCATCATATCGAGTAAGGTGGGTGCCACGTCGGCGAGAATACCATCCCTGACTTCGTAATCATGATGGTCAGCACCTACGTATATAGCGTGCACGAGGTTGGTGGTGTGCGCGGTGTGTGGCGAGCCGTCTTCGTTGATCATCTTCTCACAATTACCGTGGTCGGCGGTGATCAAGAGCTTACCTCCAAGACGCAGAGCTTCCTCAGATACACGCCTGACGCCTTCATCAATGGTCTCACATGCCTTCATGGCGGCTTCAACCACGCCGGTGTGTCCGACCATGTCGGGGTTGGCAAAGTTGAGAATACAAAGGTCGTAGTTCTTGAGCTGCTCGACCACTTTGTCCATGACTTCAGGGGCACTCATCTCAGGCTGAAGGTCGTAGGTGGCGACTTTAGGAGATGGCACGATGTAGCGATCCTCTCCTTCGTTCGGCGTCTCTTTACCGCCATTAAAGAAGTAGGTGACGTGGGGATACTTCTCCGTCTCAGCGATGCGCATCTGAGTTTTGCCTGCTGCCGCGACAACTTCACCGAGCACGTTCTTAAGGTTCTCAGGACCATAGGCCACAGGCACTCCGTAGGTCTCATCATACTCAGTCAGGGTGACGTAGTGCACCTTGGGAGCTCCGTGAGTATCAAAGCCGTCAAAATCGGGCTTCAGAAAGGCGTCAGAAATTTGTCGAGCACGGTCAGCACGGAAGTTGAACCAGATGACCACATCACCATCATTGATGCGGCGTTTGTCGTGCGCACAGAAGGTCATCGGAAGCAGGAACTCATCGGTTTTGTCCTGCTGGTATTTTTCAGCAACAGCTTCACTGGTGAGGATGTCTTTGGCTTCGCCTTTCCCTTCGACAATGGCATCCCACGCGATCTGGTTACGGTCCCAGCGCTTGTCACGGTCCATGGCGTAGTAACGCCCGATCACTGTGGCAATACGTGCACCGGACTCAGCTATGGCGTCCTCCACATACTCGAGGTAGTGCTTGCCACCAGTGGGAGAGGTATCACGCCCATCAGTGATGGCGTGTACCATGATCTTGTCACAGCCATTTTCTTTAGCCATTTTACACAGCGCGATGAGATGATCCTGATGGCTGTGAACGCCACCGTCTGAAACCAGCCCGATAAAATGAAGTGTCTTGCCCTCAGCGGCTTTCTGCATGGCCTCCTTGAGCACTGGGTTCTTCCCAATCTCACCATCCTTGATTGATTTGTTAATGCGGGTGAGGTCCTGATAGACGATTCTTCCTGCACCTAGGTTTAGGTGACCTACCTCTGAGTTCCCCATCTGGCCATCCGGCAAACCAACATCTTCACCAGACGCGCTGACAAAGCCTTTCGGGTAGGTGGAAAAAAGAGTCTCGTGATACGGTGTATTGGCCAAAAGTGAGGCGTTACCGTCCTTCTGGGCGGTTGCTTCCCCTCCAGGATTAACCCCCCAACCGTCACGAATAATGAGCACTACAGGTTTTTTATCTGACATGGCGGGCTTGTTTTAGCTCCTCGCTGATAAATTCCAACCACGAATCCTTGAAAAAACTGTCCTAAACTGACCATATTACTTCATGCTCCCAACTACACCAGACGGTGTGACCGCTTGGTTACTCGTCATCATTGCCGCATACTGCATCGGTGTGTCGAAGGCTGGCTTCTCGGGCATCTCCTTAATTTCTGTTTTCATCCTCGCAGATCTACTCGGTGCTAAGGAGTCACTCGGCTTCGCGCTGCCGATGTTGATCATTGCCGACCTGCTTGTTTACCCGGCATTCCGCAAGTATTCATCGTGGAAGTCTGTTTGGCGGTTAACTTGGCCAGCATTGATCGGCATGGCACTTGGCGTATGGGTTCTCGGCAGTGTCGACAATGACACTATGCGCAAGATCATCGGTGCCATTATTTTAACGATGACCTTCACTCAGTTAGTGAAGCGTATCGAGCCAGAGAAGTTCTTCGCCATCGCCTGCACCAAGAAGTTTGGTTTTGCATGTGGCACGGCTGGAGGAATGGCAACGGTCTTGGCCAATGCCGCGGGACCGATCATGCAAATCTATATGCTCTCCAGACGCATGGATAAGATGGAGCTCATCGGTGTGGGTGCGCGCTTCTTTCTCATCATCAATATCCTCAAGCTCCCTCTGGGTGCCGGCCTCAATCTGATTACCACAGAGAGCCTAACAACCAATATTGTTCTGGCTCCAGTCATCGCCATCGGCGTGTGGAGCGGCCACCGATTAATCACGATGATTTCCCAAAGAGCATTTGAGATTACAGTCATCGGCTTTGCCGCCATCGCGGGCATAAGGCTATGCTTTTTCTAGATAGCTATGCTTTTTCTAAATGGCTATGCTTTTTCTAGATGGCTCGCTCAGGGCGTAATCCCTTTTTATTCGGTGACAGCCTCCAGCGACTTAAAGAACCGCTCAAAGGCGTCAGGAAAATGAGTCTTCAACGCCTCAGCATAGGCTACAGCATCGAGGCAATGAACCACCTTGCCGTCAGGGTCGGTGAATTTCTTCAGCACAATCTCTTTGGGAACTTCTGATTCCCAGTAACGCTCCCAGTAAAAAGCGGCCTCATAACCATCTCGGCGCAGCACCATCGTCTCGGGTGTTTTACCAACATAGTCGGTGGTGGAAACAGATGTTTGGCTTGGTGTGTCATTCCATAGATTGCGCCCGGCCAGTTGCTGATAGCTTGCCGGCGGCATGCCTAAGGCGTGCATCAATGTCGGCATGACGTCGATGTGGTTAACATCCTTGCGAGCCTGACCACGCCCCATCGAAGTAGGCCACTTGATAAGAATGGGCACGGCCACTTGCTCTGGCCTCAATGATGAGCAGTGAAACCAACTTCCCTGCTCCTGGAATTCCTCACCATGGTCACCAGTGAGAATAATGATACTCTCATCGTAGCGACCTTGAGCTTTGAGAAATTTGCAAAATTGTTCTATCTGCCAGTCTACCCACGCCACCGAGTTCCAGTAGCGGTTCACCACACGCTGCACTTCTTCCTCTGACGGATTCAAGGGGAACTGCGCGTCCTGATCGTAGTCCTTGAATGGCGGGTCAAATTCCTCGTGCCAGTAGTAGTTGTAATGCGGCGAGTCTAATGCTGTGACATAGACGCCACCACTGGGGCGGGATACAACGGCCTGAACAAGCCGATTCATAATCACCACTTCTCGTTGGGCAATTCCGAGCTTTGTTAGTTCATTATCGTCACGAGCTTGCTCAAGAATATGGAGTAGGTTCTTTTCGTGACCAAAGTTAGAAAAGCCAAAGTCCTTGTAGCTAAGATCACAAATCGCACGCGCTTCGATCTGATAGCCCGCTTTCTTCAAATACTGGAGAGCCAAGGCACCATGAAATTCATCTCTCTTGGGAATCTCTTCGAGTGCCTCTCTCCAAAAAACCGGTAGCCGACTGTGGAAAAAGCTAAACCAAGATAGATGCGTGGAATTTGACGCCGCCCAGCTCCCGTCAAATTCTTGACACTCATTATCACGAAAGCGAGTCATGAACGGCGCAATATCAGGCTTGAGCGCATCACTACGAAGGCTCTCAAGCATGAAAATAAAAACGTCAGGTTTCTTCTCCAGCTCAGGAACCTCTAGTGTGGCTGGCACTTGCCCCTGATGAAAGACAACATCAAAGCTACCTAAACCTTGTGGCGGTGTGAACATACCGATGTGCACGTCAAAAATCGTCTGCTCACCTTGCCTTACTGTGATCTGTTTCCATGTTGCCCCGATGCCCTGTTCGGCCAAAACACCGAGCCAGCTAATGACAACAAGCAGGACAAAGAAGCCCAAGGACAAACGTGTTTTATATCGATGCGAAATCCAGTGACACACTGCGAAGATCGCAAAGGCAAATAACAATACCCCCGCTGCTATGAGCCATGCTCCAAGCGGACCGATACCCAAGCCGCTAGTCTCTAACTCAACTGCCAAGTCCAATCTCCCGGTAGCTGTCAAGGCATTGGCCACGTCGAGCAATGTCCTGTTCCACATTACCCCGAGCAGCTGATCGACAATCACCAAGAAAGGCACCAAGGCGACGATCAGCCAAGGCACCCAACGAAGATACTTAGGTGCAGAGCGCATCGAGAGCTCAACGAGCAGACAGACCACAGAAACCAAAAACAGATGGGTCAAAAATCGCCCCATAAAAATACTCAGCTTCTCGCCCGCGCTGGCATCCATACCGACAATCAAGGTGAGGTTATTAATGAGCAAGCTAGCCAGGAGCACAAAAAAGAAGACGATATTGACGTGGTTCTTTTTATCCAGCCAGCGCAGGACATCATTTAAACCCATCCAGTCTGCGGACCCTACTCTGCGGCGACTATAGGCATAAACAATGCTCAGTAATAATAAGCCGCCGACAAGGTAAGGGTAAAAAACCGGTATTGAGGCCCAATAGACCGAGACCAAATAATAAGCCTGCCGAAACTGACATCACGCTATCTTCCTTACCTAATAGCCATCGACTCAGTTTCCACCAATATCCTGCACTCATCGCACCTGCCGCCATAAGCCCGATAGCCGTGACTAGATTGAAGGCAAAATTCCCTGGACCATGGCGCAGAGCCACCTCAGTGAAAGGCCATTGCCATCCCTCCATGAATGGCACCAAGAAACACATCATTCCGCCCAGCCACGCCACGAGATGCTGCCAGTGGAAGGTGTCCCTTATTTTTGGTTGCCTTAGGTGCATGGTAGGCCTCCACTTAACAAGGCTTCCGCTCATTAGCAAGTGCTGGTTACCGGTTCACATTGAGACCTATACAGGCGCCATAAAATGCCTGCTTTTCATCTCACCATCAGATTGCAAGGGCTTGGAAATAGGGCTAAAACAGTAAAAAGCATCTCTTCGAAGGCAGAAAATAACCGGCTGAGGATCATTTTTCGTCATAATTCGCCGAAAAACAGTTGCAATCACATACCTGATGGGCTAGTTCTGCCGCCCGCTCAGAGCTTACAAAGTGTAGCTCGAGCCCAGATTCAACTGATTTCCTAACTCGAGGCCACCATGAACATTATCGACAAAATCGAAAACGAGCAGCTCCAAGACGTCGCAGACTTCAATGTCGGAGACAGCCTTAAAGTCCACACCCGCGTGGTAGAAGGCGGCAAAGAGCGTATCCAGATCTTTGCAGGTCTTTGCATCGGCAAAAAAGGCAGCGGTCTTAACACTTCCTACACCGTTCGTAAAATTTCATCCGGTGAGGGTGTTGAGCGTGTATTTCCTCTGCACACACCACGTGTTGCTCTGATTGAGGTAACACGCCGCGGCAAAGTTCGTCGTGCTAAGCTCAACTACCTCCGCGAACGTGTTGGCAAACGTGCTCTCTACGTGAAGCCTGCCGACGCAAGAGACAGCGATTAGTTTTAGGTTTTATCCAACTTACTTTTCATTTTCAAAAAGCCTCCTTTCCGGGTGGCTTTTTTTGTGCCAAGAAAGCATGAGTTTTCCTTCATAAGAAACTCCTTTATCGCGATCACGACATATGCGCATTCCCATTCCTACGGTCATCACCCTAGCCATCGCCGTCACCTTGGCGTCATGGTTCATAGGCACGCGTAAGATGGATTTCGCCAAAGCCCCTACCCCAGAGCAATTCGTGCAAATCGCCAAGCAATGGGAAGACAGCAAGCCACACATCACCCCATTAAAAAAGTCTAAGCGCCAGCTAGCAGAGACAAGCGCGGACAACTCCCATCAAGTGCTCAACCATGGCCCCAGAAAAAAGCCGGATCAATTTCCTGAGATTGACTTCGACTCAGCCCCTTTACTCTCTGAGCACGGTGTTCTCCAAGACAAAGGCGCTGGCTATTTGAGTCGTTTTGCCAGCCATCTTGAATCAATCGGGCAAAGCAAACACGCGCTGCTAGCATGGGAACGCGTCATTGATACGACATACCCTGACAAAAATGAGCGCAAACAAGCGCTTTCAGCGATCAAGCGCCTCAAAGGCAGCCAGCCACCATGGAATCCAGACCCAAGCAGCGGCATCCAACTTACGCTCCAGGCGGGGGCCAGCGTTAATGACGCGCAAGCTCTCAAAAGGGCGCTTGAAATCGCCGCTCAAAATATGAGCACCGCATCGGGAGGTGTGGTTCAGGTCAGTGTAAAACTCTCACTTGGCAAAAGCCCAAACAATCAAGCCGCTGTTGTGCCTATCGCACTATGGCTATCACGGCCGGCCTCGGCAACAGGCACGACTCAGGCAGAGACATCTCCCGTTTCATTTATGGCTGACCCAAATAACGAGAGCATTCTAATCAACGAAATCCAAATGGGCGCATACAATGTCATCGGCAAGCAATTAGCCAAGGAAACCAGTTTTTCTCAGCTAGCTGAACAGCCAGAGAAGGCTAACGAAGATACCGCTAACCCAGAGACCTCTAACCAAGAGCATGCCATCGCGGATGAACTCATTGAGTGCTACATCACACGCCTGATGTGGCGTGAGTTTGCCAACAGCATGAAAGAGTAAGGGCTGAGGAGTAAGCGCTGGTTAACGCCCGGCGCTCATTTACATGGTGTAGGATTCTTCAACACGCTTGGCAACGTCAAGGTAGCCGTAATCGACCTCATAAATTTGTTTGAAGCTATCTAGAGCTGCCTTCTTGTCGTTCATATCGAGGTGAACAAGGCCTTTTTCGTAGAGAACTTCTTTCTTGGTTCCGTCCATGCCGTGCAAGTCAGCAAGAGCGTCAGACAACTGCTTAATAGCGATATCGTGCATGCCTTTGGCGCGGAATGTTTTGCCTAGCAGCAGCAATACACGAGTGCGTATGTGAGGGTTTCGTGTTGCCTGCTGAAGATGAGGGATCGCATCACTGAAGTTACCGCTATTGTACAATGCTAAACCTAGCTCGTATCTTAGTTGTGGGTCCGTTGGGTTTCTCTCAACCCTGGCTTGAGCCTCGCTGACCTGCTGAGAGGTGCGCTCTCTAAGCATGTTCTCATACTGCGCTCGCAATTCAGTATTCTCGGGGTTTTCGTCAGCCGCTGTTTTAAGGTTAGCTAGCTCGAGCTCGGCAGCCTTTGCCTTCATGAAATTCGCCTTGCTCTGAAGCGCTACATCCATGCTGCTAAGCTCATAAGCGCGGGCATAATAAACGTGGGAATTAGCCCAGTCCTCAAGCTGTTCGTAAAGATTGGCTGCTTCCTTAGTAAGGACTAAATTATTATTATCTGTGGCGAGCTTCTCGAGTAGTATTGCTAGCTTCCCTTCGATTTGGTCACGTGTCATTGCGGCACGATTAGCGGCTTCCAGTTGAGCCGCCTCACCCGAATCCTTCATCACATCACGGAAACCTTTTGCCTCTTCCCAATTCTGCTTCTTCATCGATGCCCTTGCGGTAGCATCTTTACCACCCTTGATGGCATCAGTGTCGGACGAGTCACGTTTGACAATATCAGCGTAGACATCGGCTGCCTTGTCTGGAAAATCACGTGCCAGGTAGTGTTCGGCAAGCTTGTGGAGCAGCATGGTGTTTGCCGAGGCATTGTTCCTTACATTCTCTAAGGCATATGCTGCCGTGTTGAGCATGTTGAGACGCATCGCACAATCATAGAGGATATCATTGGCCTGATCGTCAAAAGGAGATTTAGCCAATTCTTTTTCGACCGCCATCATGCCCGCCACAGGATCTTTCTTGCCCAGTGATGCCACCTTCATCAATGCTAGGCCGCCTCCACCGAAGAAGCTCTTTTTAACCTTTTTACCGGCATTAGCGGCAAGCGCACAACTTCTTGCCAGCTTACGCGCATCAATAAACCCAGGATTCTCTTCCAATACAGCATGACACAGCTTGATAGCGTAAGCGTGATGACCCATCTCTAAAGCACTCTGCGCTTTGAGCCAAAGTGTTCTCGAATCGATATTCAGATCCTCCTCTGAAATTTCAACAATCTCGATAACATCTGACTTCTCTGCCTCGAGTTCTTTTGCCTTCGCCTTGTCTTTGCTCTTCTTCATATCAGCTGGTAGGATCGTAAGGCTTGCCTCGTATATGAACAAGCCCACTGGATAACTCCCAATAGTTTGACTCATTATAATTTAATAGCAAGCGATTGCGATATTTTCTGCAGCCAAAAATGACGCCAGGATAGCAAATGCATCTCACAGACATATTCGAGAAATAGGTTCCAGCAGCCGGCTCTCGCCTTCTTGGCTCAGCCCTCATCTCTGCATGCCATCATTTCATTTACATTGACATTTCAGCTCGCTGATGGATGGTGTTTGCGTGCGTAAGCTTTGCTCATACCTTTTAATTCTGACATTCCTCACCGCCTATGGGCGTTGTGTGGCTGACCAGTTGGGTATTTTACACACCAGCGGCACTGCCTGTTGCACCGTCGTATGTGAGGATGTTGATCTCAGCTGCGTGCAATGTCCAGAAACCGTGGCTGCAAAATCTCAGCAACCACACTATCCTGCAGACGAGGATGAGCCAAAACCCTGCCAGCTCTGTTTCATTCTCGACACAGACAGCATCATGTTGGGGGCTGAAATGAAAATGCCCACGCCGCATTTCCATGATTCCCCTGATGCTCTCACTTACACTTTATTTTCGGCACGCACCTTGCACGCCCACTTTGGGCCGTCAGATTTTGTGCTCCGGAGCTCGGGCCAACCGGGCCCTGCCATCGAACAACACTCGCGTCTATTGCTCACTTGTGGCAAAGCGATCCCCGTTCGAGGCCCTTCAGTTGCTTAATACGCACGCTCCCACAACCTGCCTATTATTGAGCAGTTTTTTTGTGTGAGTTCGTGCTGCCATTTGCCGAGGTCGTTTATCAACCCACGGCATACACTCTCGAGAATTGGGTATTTCCATCTCGATTCCTATTTCGAAACACTAAGTTATTTTCTCACATGCCATCGCAATATCGCCCATCTTTTATCGGCCATCTAAAAACACCATTAATAGTTTTCATGATGGCCCTCTTCACCCTATCCGCCGCATCACTGCGTGCGCAGGAGTCACTCATCATCTCGCTAGACTCGATCGAAGACCGTATTCAAAAACAAAACCCAGACCTGGCCGCTGCACGTAAACGCATTGCTGAGGCCAAGGGTCGGCTCGATCAATCAGGACGCTTGAGTAACCCTGTATTTGGAGTCGAAGCCTCACAGGACCCTAGTTTCGATGAGCGGGCTCTGAGTGTTAGTATCGCGCAGAAATTCCCTATCACCAATCGCCTGGCTCTGGCAAAGGCCATATCCAAAACCTCCATGCAAGCGGCAGAAGCCGAAGTAATTGACGTCCAACGACGTCTTAGCACAACGGCCAAGCAGCTGGTCATTCAAATTCTAGCGAATCAAAAGCAGAGGCAGTTGCTCAAAAAACAACAGACACTTGCCCATCAATTTGCCACACACTTAAGCGAATCAGCAGACAAGGGCGAAGGCTCCGTTCTTGATGCTGGCCAGGCTAAACTAGAGGCAGCTCAATTCACCAATCAACTCCGCCAGCTCAGCGCTAGCTCAGCCTCTCTTCATGGCCAGCTCAAGCCCCTGCTCGGCATGGACATCACAGAGCTCCTCACGGTAACCGGCAACTTATCGGGCTTTCATTTGCCATCAAGCTCACCGCACATAAACCAGCGCCCAGATCTAAAAGCCGCCAAACTTTATGCTGCCGCTGCAACTCAGTCAGCCGCACTTGAGCGCGCCAAGTCACGTGACGATATAGAGCTCACCTTTACTGCTGGAGTAGAGCGCACAGAAGATGTCCCCGTGGGATACGATTCAGAAAAGCGTTTCGGTATTGGTTTTCGTATCCCCCTTCCTCTCTGGAATAAAAACAAAGGTGCTATCGATGAGGCGGACGCACGCTCTGAGCGCAAACATCTGGAAGTCAAAGCCCTCGATCACAGGATTCAACATCAAGCCTCTACCGCATACACGGAAATGTCAGAGTGGGCAAAAATTGGACGAGAAATATCCCTCAATCTTCTCCCCATGGCACGCAAGCAAGCAGAGCTCGCTGTCAATGCCTACCACGAGGGACAAGGAGACCTCCAGGCTACGCTTCGTGCGAGAGAGCAAGTACTCAAACTCAGCTCTGCCCAACTGGAAGCACTTCGTGACTTTCATCTAGCAAAAGCTCGCTATCAAGCCGCTCTCAACCAGTAACTTCAACTTATTTTCCAAACAGCTATCACTATGAAAAAATTACTAATACGCACTTCCCTGGCTCTATCGCTCTTTGTGATGTCCTGCCTAATGACTCAGGCAGGACAAGCAGACAGCTCCTCTGAGGGGTTTATTCCCTTAAAACCGGAAGGCATCAAAAATCTGGGCATTCAATACGCCGTTGTTGAACGCAAAGACTTTGAGAGCACGATCTTTGCCATCGGTCATATCCGGGAAATCCCACAGAATCACTCTGTCCTCAGCAGTCGCATTTCTGGAAGGATCATCAAGGTCAATGCCTTTGAGGGAGACATGGTCAAAAAAGGTGATGTCGTCGTTCGGGTAGAGAGCCGACAACCAGGAAGTCCTCCCCCCATCATCGATCTACAGGCTCCACGTGATGGCCTCATCGTGGCGAGTCATATCCGTCTGGGTGAACCAGTGGAACCTGAAAAAGAACTGCTCGACATCATGAACCTGACAGAGGTCTGGGCAGCAGCTCAAGTACCCGAGGATGTCATGAGTAAAATCAAACCCGGGACCAAGGCCCACATCCGCATCCCAGCCCTCGGCGGCACAATTATTGATGGCGAGTTGTTGAGATTCCAACCCAAGGCCAACCCAGCAGGCGGCACCATCGGGGCTATCTTCAAGGTTCCCAATAAGGGCAATCTGCTGCGCCCTGGCATGCGGGCAGAATTTTCTATTGTAACCTCGAGCCGAAAGAATGTGATGGCCGTGCCCCGAGAGGCTCTGCAAGGCGACGCCGCTCACCGAGTGGTTTACGTCAAGCACCTCGAGATCCCTCATGCATTCACTCGCTTACCGGTTCAGACTGGTGAAAAGAATGACCGCTATGTTGAGATTATTAGCGGGCTCTTCCCTGGTGATGAAGTTGTCACTGCGGGATCATACGCTCTGAGCTTTGCCAGCGGCTCAGGACTATCACTCAAGGAGGCACTGGATGCCGCGCATGGTCACGAGCATAACGAAGACGGCTCTGAAATGAACGGGTCAAAGAATCAGAATTCCCCTGACTCTGAAGGCACGCATCAGCCCTCTGAGAACACCGCACTTATTCTATTCCTCTCTGCATCATCCATCGTTCTCTTAGCACTACTGATCACCAGCGGCATCCGAAATTCACGGAGGAACAAAGATGCTCAACCAGCAGATCTCTAGACGAGGAACTTACGACATAAACTTGTTATGCTAAACTCGCTCATCCGCTTCTCCCTCGCTCAAAGAGGACTGATTCTGACTATTGCACTCAGCTTACTCGGAGTAGGTTATTACCGGAGCACTCAGCTACCCGTAGAGGTGCTGCCAGACCTCACCAAGCCTACGGTCACTATTCTCACGGAGTCTCCTGGCCTAGCCCCCGAGGAGGTAGAAACATTGGTTACGGTTCCCCTTGAGAACAGCCTTATGGGGGTGACTGGTGTGACTCGATTACGAGCTACGAGTGATGTGGGACTCTCTCTGATTTTTGTCGAATTTGACTGGGGCACCGATATTTACCAGGCCCGCCAATTTGTGCAGGAACGCTTGCTTGGAGTAACCGACAGCCTCCCCCAAGACGTCGTTCCTTATATGACTCCCGTTGCATCACTCATGGGCAACATCATGCTGCTTGGCGTTACTGACCCAACAGGTAAAACTCACCCGCGTGATTTACGCTCGTTAGCTGACTGGACAATCTCCAGACGTATTCAGGGGATCCGAGGCGTAGCGGAAGTGCTCTCCATGGGAGGTGGCATTAAGCAGCTACAGATTCAACCTGACCCAGAGCGTATGCTATCACATGGAGTTAGTTTCGACGAACTCCGAGAGGCATCAGGCAAGGTCGTGAGTAACACAACCGGCGGCTTTCTTACCCAAAGCGCTCAAGAAATCATGGTTCGAAACCTAGCCATGACAACTGACCTCGATGAAATCGGTAACACCGAGGTTCGCCGTGTGCATGACCGCTCTATCCGTATTAAGGATGTTGCCAATATCGTGTGGGACACTGAGCCGATGCGTGGCGACGCCTCCGCCAATGGCCATCGCGGTGTTGTCTTAAGTATTACCAAATCGCCAGGATTTGACACCTTAACGCTAACTCAGAACATTGATGATGCGCTTACCGATCTGAGTGACAATCTACCTCAGGGTGTCGTGCTGACGCCTATTTACAAACAATCAGACTTCATCCATCTCTCATACCATAACCTTACCGAAGCCCTCTGGCTCGGGGGCATCATGGTCTGCCTGGTTTTATTGCTCTTTCTGATGAACTTCCGCGTGACCTTCATCACGCTGACATCGATCCCCCTGTCACTGGGCATTGCGATTCTGGTATTTGACTTCTTCAATCTCAGTGTCAACTCGATGACCTTAGGCGGGCTTGCCGTTGCCATCGGCATTGTGGTGGATGATGCAATTGTTGATGTTGAAAATGTCTTCCGCAGACTCAAAGAAAACGCGGCACTAGCCACGCCATTGCCACGCCTAGAGGTCATTGCCAAGGCGTCCTCGGAAGTGCGCAGCTCGATCCTTTACGCCACTATTTTAATCATCTTGGTCTTCATCCCCCTACTGGCACTGAGCGGAGTTGAGGGCAGGCTGTTTACTCCCATCGCCATCGCCACGATTGTCAGCATGGCGGCATCGTTCCTGGTCTCACTTACCGTGATACCGGTCTTATCCTCATACCTGCTGCACCCAAAAGAAAACGAGAAGCATCAAGACAGTAAACTCGTCAGCTCGATGAAGTGGCTACTACAAAGAACCTGGCTAAAGCTGGCGCTCTGCCACCCTTTTGCAGTACTTGCCATTGCCACTATTCTACTCGTTGGAGCTGCGGCACTCTACCCCACGATGAGTCAAAATTTCCTGCCTGCATTCAGAGAACCAACCGCAGTGATTGCAACCGCCACGGCTCCTGGCACCTCACTCAAACAAACCACCGAACTCGCAGACACTGCCAGCCAAATGCTGATGCAGATCGATGGAGTTAAAACGGTGGGTTATCGTGCAGGGCGAGCCGAGCGCGGCGATCATGTCGTGCCCGTATCCACGGTTGAGTTTGAAGTCGACTTTGACCCCCAATCCCCCCGCTCCCGCACCGACATTCTCAAAAATATCAGGCGCGTCATGCACCCCACTAATCTGCCGGGCACGTTCTCCGCAGTGAGCAGCCCCCTTGCAGACCGCATCGGTCATATGCTCAGTGGTGTCTCCGCCAAAATAGCGATTAAGATAAAAGGTGATGACTTGCAGGAACTTCGCCGTATTGGCACGCTCATCCAGGACCTCGCCCGTGAGATACCCGGGCTTGAGGAGGCCCGAGCCGAACAGCAAGCCCCCATCGCACAGCTACGCATCGAGGTCGATCGTGAACGTGCTCGAGCATATGGCATTACTCCCGGGGATTTAAACAACCGCCTAGCGACGCTCTTGGGCGGTGAATCGGTAACCGAGATCTATGAAAACCAGCGTATTTACGATGTTGTAGTGCGCTTGCCACTCGCATGGAGGGAATCGCCTGAGCGCCTTGCTAACATCTATTTCCAAACCTCAAGCGGGCAACGCGTCCAACTCAAAAACCTCGCTGACATTCGCCAAGCAAAAGGCCCCAACACCATTCAGCGCGAAAACAGCCAGCGTCGTTTTGTAGTTAGCATTAATCCAACAAGTGACAATCTGGTGGAGCTTGTCGAGCAGCTCAAGGAAAGAGTAGCCGATGAAATAAACCTTCCGGATGGCTACCACATAAGCTTTGAAGGAGAATACGTCGCACAACAAGAAGCCAGCAAGCGCATCGCTGTCATGTCAGTTGTTATATTGCTCATCATCGCCTTCTTACTCTATAGCTACTTCAGCACCTCCGTGTTTACCCTTCAGGTGCTTGCAGACATCCCTATGGCTCTCATCGGAGGTATTTTCCTGACCTACCTGACGCTGCAAAACATCAGTATCGCAACGCTGGTCGGCTTTATTGCGATCGCGGGTATCGCTGCCCGTAATAGTATCATGATGATATCCCACTACCTCCACCTGATGCGCCATGAGGGAGAGGAATTCAGCAAAGCCATGATCGAGCGCGGCACACTGGAGCGCCTTGTTCCCGTGTTGATGACCGCACTTTCTGCGGGTATCGCCTTACTGCCCTTGGTTGCCAACCTAGGCTTCATCCCCGGCCTGCCCGACTCTCATCCAGCAGAGGCTCCGGGCAAGGAAATACTCAATCCTGTAGCCATCGTCATCGTGGGAGGGCTTGTTACTTCCACTATTCTTGGACTCGGCGTTACTCCTGCCGTATTTTGGCTCTTCGGCAAAAAAGCAGCGCTGCAATCAATCAAGAAACAGTCCCCAGCATCACCTTTAAAATCGTTTAATAATCAGTCAATCATAACCCATCAAACAATCATCATGAAACAAACCAACAGACTAGCCACAGGATTAAGTGCCATAGCATTATTATTCCTATTCGCCTCTTGCGAAGAAAAACATGCCCATGTCCCCCACGATCATGACGGCGACGGCATACCAGACCACGGACCTGGAGAGCACAATGCACCTGTCCCCCACGATCATGACGGCGACGGCATACCAGACCATGGACCAGGCGCTCACCATGATCATGGCGCTGACGTGCATGCCAAAAAAATAGCCGGCCCAAACGGAGGCAAAGTCATCACCGCGGTAGAGCCACATGCTGAGTTTTACGTGACTGCTGAAAACAAGGTGCGCATTACATTTCTCAACGAGCAAAATACTGCGGTGGCCGTAGCCGATCAAAAAGTGGACATCATCTGTGGTGATCGCAATAATCCAACCATGCTAAACTTCGTTAAGGACAGCGATGGCAACAGCCTTATCTCTGTTGGCACTCTGCCCGCAGGAAACAAGTTTCCCGTTATTCTAACGTTCAAAACCACTGCAGATGCAGCTCCCATCAGGGGGAAATTTGCGCTCGATCTGAGCGACTGTCCAAGTTGCGATTACCAGGAATATGCCTGCACCTGTGACCACGGCCACGCTCACTAGTCAATACAACGACCTGAACACAGCCTCAAACAAAGCCTCTTGCATGTCAGCGAGAGGCTTTTTTGTGCAATGAACCTACCAAGTCGAGACTTCCCACTCCTCGGTTAACTCCGTCGGTATCGCCTCAAGAAAACGTGATGGCTTGGTCATATACTCACCCGTGTAACTTTTCGGGTTGGTCATCGGATAGGTCAGGTAAAGCTGATCCTTAGCACGTGTAACCGCAACATAAAATAAGCGCCTCTCCTCCTCAAACATGTCGTTGTCTCCAGAATCGAGCACCCTGCTATTGGGAAACATTCCATCGGCCAACCAAACCACAAAAACGACTTTCCACTCAAGGCCTTTTGCTTGGTGGATGGATGATAGCATCACGCTCTCACTGTCGTTCTGCTGCTGTTGATTCTTGTCCTGTGCTGGATCACCATCCACTGATGACATCAAGGATAGTTGAGCTAGGAATTCGAGGATATCTTCATAAGTCTCACCATACTGCATCAACTGCTCTATATCCTGCTTACGATGCTCGTAATTATCAAATGTCGCTCGCATATAATCCTCATAAACCCCCTCTAGGATACTGAAGATCATATTAGATGGACGTTCAAACTTACCCTCCGGGGCAAGCTCATCGAGCGTGTGGCATAGCTGCTCCCAAGAATCTTTTGCCTTAGCGGGCACACGAAATGTCAGCAGCGTGTTTGAAAAAGACTCAGGTACTTCAACACTCCGACCGGCGGCTGAGTGCAACCACGCCTGCCAAAGATTATCAGCGGTCTTAGCGCCTATGCCTGGCAACAAGAGCGCCATCCTTTTAAAACTAACTTCATCGCGCCCATTGACGACGAATCTAATCATCGCTGATACATCTTTGATATGCGCTTGCTCAAAAAACCTCAGGCCACTTGTTATCTGAAAAGGTAAATCGCGACGAGTTAGCTCCATCTGAATTTCCATGCTGTGGTAGTGCGCACGGTAAAGAACGGCAATTTCATTAGGCTTAACTCCTTCACCAATCAGCTCGTCGATCCGCTCAGCTAGAAACTCAGCCTGCAAGGACGGGTCATCGAGAGCCACTAAAGCTGGAGTCATGGCTCCGCCTTCCCTCGCCGGCTTCAACTCCTTATCATATTGCGTTCTATTGGGGCGAATAGCCGCGTTAGAAAGCTCAAGCACCTCAGGAACAGACCTGTAATTGGTCTCAATTTTGAAAACTTCGGCATCTTGATACTTATCTTTAAATCCCAGAATGTTATCAACGTCAGCCCCCCGCCATGAATAAATAGATTGCGCGTCATCCCCCACCACCATCAGATTTTGCTCCTCTCCGACCAGTAAATCAATCAAGTCACACTGGACCTTATTGGTATCTTGATACTCGTCGACAAGGACGTGGCGAAACTTCCTCTGGTAGAGCTTACGCAAGTCCTCATGCTCCTGTAGCAACTTCAGCGTCAGTATGAGAAGATCATCAAAGTCCATCGAGTTGGTCTCCTTTTTCTTCTTACGGTATGACTTGCTGACCTTTTTGATTTCCTCAAGCCACTCCTCAAGATGGGGGTAACGGTATTCCAGGATATCTTCGATGGATTCGTAAGTGTTTTCAGCAAGGCTAAAAATAGATGCTAATAAGTCCGCCTTAGGGAAACGCCGCCCACCGGTATCAACATTCAATCCCTTCACTACTTCAGAAAGCAACGACTTCTGATCATCACGATCGAGAATGGAAAACGAACGCGTAAAGCCAAGGTCATCAGCATGCTTTCGTAAAATACGATTACCTATGGAGTGGAAAGTACCGCTCCACAGCCCCGCGATGTCTTTAGGCACAAGCTGCTCAACACGCTCCAGCATCTCACGCGCTGCTTTGTTGGTGAAGGTCAAGAGCAGGATATTGCCGGCATCTACGCCCTTATCCAAAAGATAAGCCACACGGTGCGTTAGCGTTCTTGTTTTACCGGAACCAGCCCCTGCAATGACCAATGCCGGCCCGGGCTTGGAGCTGACCGCGGCATACTGCTGTTCATTGAGCTCAGCGGCGTAATCGATCCCCGACCCTCCGGCAGTAGCATCCTGCTTAGACGATATTTTATACTCACGCGCCATTGGCTGTTAATTTAACAGCCCTGCTGTGAATGAGAAGTGACAATATTGCCTGATATGAAGCATCTGCGGTGATGCCCACTGATCTTCACGCTCATGCCCATGAGATAAAGTGAATTCAGCTGCGCTAATCAACAATAGCACTTATGCGGCGATCTCGTAATGCTCAGCAATATCACGAAGGATACGATCGCGACGATCTCGAGCACTATCGAGGTCTCGTGTTTTGAGCGAAAAACGCAGACGCTCAGAGGTTGCGTCATTTTTGTGCACCGTGAGGTGACACCACCATACACCACGATTATTCCACAAATGGTGATTCGGATTTTCTTCGTTCACACGTAGAGCTAATCGGGTTTTTGATTTGGCCATGGTCTTGATGTCCTTTATTTACTGTAATTGGTGACTATTTCTTACTGAAATGAGAGATATTTAATCAGGAAATGATAAAACGCTTACAGTTGAGCTCCCTATAAATGCATTATTTTGTGCGCGCAACTCTTTTTTATCAGCAAGACTGCCAATCATAAGTGCCTAGCACACCTTTGTTACAGTAGTTACAGCAATCCCCATACCAATTACAGCAATTCCTATACCAGTTTTCACACCAATTTCGGAGTAATTCGGAGCCATTTCGACATTCATTTCAGCTGATGTCCCCCTATGAAACATGAAGCTAAATCGAGTCAAGGGCCTCGCGGACCCGCTCAATGACATCACTGGCATCCTCTGAGCCGACAGAAATACGAATCAAATGACGGTCTAAGCCACAGCCCTCGGCCCATTCAAGCTCATCGTAGTGAGCCAAAAGTGTATAAGGGCAGGCTAAGCTGAAGTCCGTGCCCAGACTAGGCCCTTTGGATATGCGCAAGGCATCGTAGAACTTCGCCGACTTTTTGCGATTTTTGAGAAGCAGAGAGATGAGACCGCCATAACCACCACCCTTTCGCTTGATGGAGTTATATAATTTGGCGGGGTGCTCCGATAAAAAGTCTGCCAGCATTTCACCGCTCTTGTTTGACTTCCGCATTCGACCTGCGAAGCCGCTGATATTGCGTGCAAGAACCCTCGCATCAGATGCATAAAGCCGTGATCCACCCTCACAGTCACCGTCAAAAAACTCTTTTAACTCCGAATACATCGCAGAGCCGGGAACCAGAGTCACCTGGCCAGCCATCACATCGCCGCGCCCTGATATCCATTTGGTTAAGCTCGTTGTGACAATGTCGGCATAACGATCAACTTGGATATTAGCTACTGAACACGTTGTATCATCGACCACCAAGGGCACGCCGCCCTGACGACAGACTTTGGAGACGGCCGCCAGATTAACGGTTCTCAGCAAGGGGTTACTCGGTGCTTCGCAGAAAACCGCCGAAAACTCACCTTTTGCAATGCGCCTAAGAGCCTCGTCCAATGACTCCCCGATGGCCTCGTTTAGAAATACCACACCATTGCCAAAGTGGTTTTGCACCCGCATGGCATCAACATATGGAAATTCCAGCTGCAAGGTCTTCCTACCAGGCAGCAGATGATTAAGAGCACGGTGGGCGGCAAACATGGCAGCCATGCCATTTTCATAAAGATAGACATTTTCCGGGCTATAATCACCCAGCTTGGCAAGACGTTTACGTAAGCTCGTAGTGCGGAATTCGCTATTCCCCTCACCCTGAAGGATGTGCTCGGCTTGTCTGCTGCTAACAATCTCACCCGTGTAGCGCCAATATTCCATGGCTACAGGAAAATCATCCTCACTGACAATCAATGCCTGAAGCCCTTCATAGCTGGCAATTCTGGATGCGGAGCGACTACGCTTTTCGACAAACCGCTGTGCACGCTGGGCCACATCCCGTGTCGGGAAAACAACGACCTTCATACCATTGTCGGCCAGCCCCTTCTCTGCCTCGGCAAATAATCTTGCCGTTGCCGGGTGCAATAAAAAACGTGGGTATCCAGCGCGGAGCTTGCGGATGACCTTGTTCCTTTTTTCCTCATAGCCGAGGACAGCATCCCATGTTGGCAGGCACACCGAGCACCCATGCCTAGTCTTAGGTAATGGGATCCCTGTATCAGCTTCTGCCCAAGCCGGATGTGTCTTCAAATCTCTCAAAGTCTGCGCAGGGAAATAAGCCAGACACCGTAGAATGCAAGCCCATTTGAAGGGCCATGCTCAAACACTTCCCAAGAGATCAACCATGCGGCCACCATGCTCTTATCGGGTTTTTGCTACATACTCAGAAAAAAAGCGCCTCAGCTGTCGTTATTCCAGTAGTAAATAGGCGGTAATTTCCGCTGGAAATAGCACTAGCTACGTGACAGTCTCGTACATCGGGCGTCAAATCCATAGATTGCCACCTTTTTCTTGCACGCTTTTTTCGCATCGCCCCACCGCTCACTTGCTGTCAAATCTCATCGCCACTCCATCTGCCCATGCCGGCAAAGCAACCATCATCGTCTAATCAATCTCATCTGGCTCCAATTCCCGATGGGCTCCAGCGACAACTTGAGGCGTTCCGCAAAAAACTCTGGCGCATCAAGATTAGTGAAGCTCTCCTCGCTGGTTGTGCCGGCTTAACCACCTCCTTTCTTTTTGTCTTCCTACTGGACCGGTTTTTTGAAACCCCCACCACAGTCCGACTCATCATCTTACTGGCAGGAACCTCTCTCTTCGCGGTTTTTGCTCCCTATTGGATTCATCGCTGGGTCTACCGTCACCGTCGTGAAAACCAGCTTGCCAGATTGATCTCGTTGCGTTTCCCCAAACTTGGTGACCGCTTGTTGGGTGCTGTTGAGCTCCAGGACCAAAAAGAGGGCGAGGAAACCCTCTCGCCACAACTACGGGCAGCAGCAATGAACAATGTTGCAGCAGAGGCATCCAAGCTCGACCTCACCGCAGCACTCCCCACACCTCTGCATCGCAAATGGCTGCTGACGGTAATCACCTTATTATCTATATCGACAGTTTTGATATTCACTTTTCCTCATGCAGGAATGAATTCACTAAAACGCTGGATCATGCCCCTCTCTAGCACAGAGCGCTTCACCTTCACACGTCTTGATCTCTCCGCTATCGGCACTCCAGAGCGGGTACCGTATGGTGAAGCTTTCTCGCTGACCATACCACTCGCCAAAGATACCGCCCGCAAACCAAAAGTTGCACGTGCACGTTACGGTGAAGGTGACTGGGTTGAAGCACCCCTTGCCCAAGGATCTTATACCTTTGAGTTTATGGGGCAGCGAGCCCTAGACACCGTCACGATCGAAGCTCTTGACGCCCATCACGAGCTTCCTTTTGAGCCGGTGATGAGACCAGAAACTGAAAGCATCTTGGCCTTAGTCAAATTACCTGAATATCTACAACGTGCCGACAAAAACATAGATCTGCGCTCAGGCTACCTGAATCTTGTCGAGGGCAGCTCCATATCCATCGAGACAACAGCAACAAGAAAGCTCAAATCTGCGCATGCTGAAATAGTAGTGCTAAACCAAGATGCTGAATTACCCTCTCCCCCCTCACCAGAAGAAGGCCAAGCTACAGAGCCCGCACAGGAGAAAAAAGCTCCCCAGAAAATACAGCTCAAGCTTAGCGGCAAGACACTCACAAGTGAGCTTATTCCCATTGCAGCGGAGCCAATGATGCTCACTATCAACTGGCAAGACATTTACAACTTAAGTGCTGCCAACCCATTTCAAGTCCGCATTGAACCACTCCAAGACCAGGCCCCGTCGAGCTACCTACAGGGCATTGAGCGGCAACACATCATGCTAGCAGAGGAGACGATCGAGTTTGAAGTCATCGCCGAGGATGACTACGGGCTCAAAGCGTCTGGCATCTCATGGGATGGTGCGTTCAATAAGGCCATGCCAGGCACTCCAGCCAAGGGAGAACTCACCATTGCTCAGGGCAGCCCCACGCAAACAAATATCAATACCCCGTTCTCATTCTCGCCGGCAAACCTCTCAATTGAACCTCAGAAAATAAGCCTGCGTTCATGGACGGAAGATTACAAACCAGGACGCGGACGCGTGTATTCAGAACCTGTTACTTTATTTATTCTTAGCCGTATCGAGCACGCCCAGGTTCTTAAAAATCAATTTGATAGCGCGATTGGTGAACTTGAAGACATCGCGCGCCAAGAGCAAAACTTAAACGATGAGAATTTACGAACTGAGCGCAACATGGGCAAGGACCTGCAGGCTGAACCATCGAGAAAAAAACTAAGGCTCCAACAGGACAGCGAGGCGGCCAATAAAGAACGTATGCAAGAGCTCAGCAAGCGCATGGATAAACTGTTTAAAGACGCCGTTCGGAATGGTGAGATTGAAAAAGAATCACTCAAGAAAATGTCTAATGCACTTCAGGCCATGAAAGAGCTTGCTCAACAAGATTTGCCTGAAATTGAGAAAAAGCTCGAGAACGCTCAAGACCGACGCAATACCAACAAAAAATCACAAGAGGATCTCAAGGAAGCTATCGAAAAGCAAAACCAGGCAATTGAGAAAATGAAAAAAGCCCTCGAGGACGCCAAAGAGGCCAACAAAATGTTTGAGGCCGGCACCTTCGTCAACAGGCTGAAACGCTCTGCCCGAGCACAAGACAGCATTGCCCGCAATATCATCGACATGATCGATCAAATCATTGGCAGTGACTATGACGAGCTAGACCCCGTCGAACAACGAGCCATTAAAAAATCACACGCCAAACAAGAGCAAAATGCGATTGATCTGCATTGGATTCAAGAAGACCTAGCTAGTTACTACTCGCGAACTCAAAAGCCTGAACACAAAGAGCTATACGACACCATGAGAGAATCGATGATTGATGAAGAACTTGATGAACTTGCCGAGCGAATCATGGCAAACTTCTCCTTCTCATCCATCACCCAATCCAAGCACTGGGCTGACGAAATACGAAAGTGGGTCAAGCAACTCGATGGAGAAAAAAACAGCGGCGGCGGTGGCGGTGGCGGCGGTGGTGGTGGATCACAGGAAGAACAAGATTTCGAATTCATGCTCAAAGTAATGCGCATGATCCAGCAAGAACAAGACATCCGCGCACGCACCCGAGCCCTTGAGGACCTCCGCCGATCCTTACAAACTCAAATCCCTGAGAAAAAATCATGAAAAGCATCGTAATAAAGAGTATCATTTCCATCGCTGCTTATACGGCAATAACTAGCTTCACCTGCTTGGCTAATGAGGCAGGAAATAAAAAAGAAACTAGCACCGAACTACTTGAGGAAAACGTGCAGCAAGCATTACAGCAACACGGAGAAAAAGCCCAATCACTTGCCCTCGAACAAGATGAACTCTCTGCTGACGTTCAAGACCTAATCGATGAACAAACCGATGCCGAAGTCATCGGCATATTGCGCGAAATAGAAGTCATCATGGCGGATGCCACTGACCTTCTCGAGCAGAAAAATACTGGAGGTGCAACCATCGCTACAGAGACCGAGGTAATCGAAAAAATCTTCGAAGCTGCAAAGAAAAAACAGCAAAATCAAAAAAAAGACGGCGGATGAAAAAGTAGCCAGAAAAGCATGGGTTCCATGCTCGATATGCTTAAAAACATGATGGACGGCGGGCGAGATGTTGGCGAAGACCAACAGCCTGGCAACAAACCCGGCAATGAGCCCGGCGGGCAACCAGGGCAAGACGGCCAACAACCGGGACAAGGGGGCAAAGGCGGCTCTCAGGGAGGCGATAAAGGCGACCCTGACAATACCGCAGAAAACTCAAGCCGCAGGGTGCCCAGAAATTCCGGAACGGCAGGCAGCAGCATACCCAAGGAATTCCATCAAGCTATGGACGCCTACAACAGAGGCTTTAATAACAAGACCGTCAAACCCTGACCCAAAAGTCTGAACCAAAATTCTAACCAAGTAGTCGAGTAGTCAATGACACAAAAACTCCAACGCCAATCTCGGCATCTCTATCTCACCCGCCCATGCATCATTTCAGCTATGGCAAACAGCCTATACTTGCATGGCCTTGTTACACTGACCCTGATCTTAATGTCCCTGCTGATGGTGCCATCAGCAAAAGCACAAACATTTCCGCGAGCCGTGAACGACACGGTCTCCGACGAAGTGGAAGCAATCTACAAACGTAGTCTGCGCTACCTGTCTAATACACAATCTGCCGATGGAGCATGGGGAGGAGGCACAGGATCTCGCCCCGGCACGGTGGGTCTCTGTCTCCTAGCTTTCCTAGCGCACGGAGATGACCCTAACCACGGACCTTACGCAGAAAATATCCGCAGATCGATCAATTACCTCATCACAAAATATCAGGAAGGACCTAATGGCTATATGGGCCCGCAGATGTATGATCATGGTTTTGCTACACTGGCACTCGCTGAGTGTTACGGCATGGTCGACGACAAGCGTATTGCTCCTGCTTTAAAAAAATGTGTGGCATTGATACTCCAGGCTCAGAAGTCCAACCCTCGCCATGGCTGGCGCTATAATCCCGATGCAAAAGATGCAGACAGCACCGTATCTGGATGTCAACTGGTTGCCCTACTAGCTGCACGTAATGCTGGCATTCCTGTGCCTGATAACGCCATCGAAAAAGGCCTCGGTTTCATGAGATCATGCCGAGCTTCCAACGGAGCTTATGGCTACACTTCAAAATTCGGCGGTCGCGTTACGCTAACTGCAATAGGCTCACTGTGCTACGCACTGGCTAAAAAGAAAGATGAAGCTGGCTACGAGCAATCAACGCAATACCTGATCAAAAACATCAATAACCAAGGAACAACATGGCCCTTCTACCTTCGCTACTACATGGCCCAAGCCCTCTTCCAAGCTGACGAAGAAAGCTGGGAAAAGTGGAACATAAACAATACGCGTTTACTCTCAGCGCTACAACTTCCAGACGGGTCCTTTGCCGGCAATCATGGCAATGCATACTGCACCGCAACAGCCTGTCTCTCCCTTGCACTCAACTACCGCTTTCTTCCCATTTACGAAAAATGAAGCAACTCATTACAACCTTGCTCACTCCATTGCGGATCATCCCTCTGGGTCTCATTTTAGTGAGCGCGGCTCATGGTGACACACTGGAGACCGATCATGGCGACACCATCAGCGGCACCGTCGAATCATTGGAGCATGGAACCATTGTCTTCAAATCCCCTATGTCTCCGCAAGCCCTTCAAATCAA
>JAACFN010000220.1 GCA_009937455.1 Verrucomicrobiaceae bacterium
GGTTGCTCGTGGCTGTATGGCACTTAGCCCAGTGGCGTAATCACGATGTTGCGGTAAAAGATAGGCTGCCCATGATACTGCAGTCCAAAGTGACCAGTTCTTGGCATGTCTTTAAGGGCTTTCTTGAATTTGTTTTTGGAGCCGTCGGGATTTTTCTCCGCTGTATCCCAGTCGTCGATATTGACATCGTTAACCTGCTCGCCATTGAGCACCACAGTGATTTGTGCCCCCTTGCAGGTCAGGCTCATGGTATTCCACTCGCCGTCGGGCTTGGCCATGGACTTGGTGGGTTCCTTGGCGTCATAGAGAGAGCCGACGATGTGTTTGCCATTGTACAAGCCATCGGAAGCGATTTGAATCTCGAAACCTCCCTGCACGGGGTTTTTGGGATCGGTGCGGAAGAAGAGTCCACTGTTGCACTTCTCGGAGGTTTTATATTCCAGAGTGATGTTAAAGTCACCGTAGGCCGCCTTCGACCAGAGGATGCCACCAGGTGTCTCGGAGGTGGTCAGCACCCCGTCCTTGAGCACCCAGTTCTTGTTCAGGTTGAGATTCTCTTCAGTGAGCAGCTTGATCTTTCCGCAATCATGGGCTTGGGTCACGGAGACCGAGGCAAAGAGAATGGAAAGGCATGAGGTCAGGATGGTTTTGGTCGTTGTTTTCATGGTTATTTGAGTTGGTGGATGGTGTGGTTGATCTTGGTTTTAATGGGGCGACCGTCCTGGGTCTTGAGGCTCAGGTTGAGCTCGAGCATGTGTGCCGGGATGAGGCCCTCAATACTCAGTTTGACGGATTTGCCATCACCCAGAAGCTCTGCCCCGGTGACCTTGAGGTCCGTCCAGCCTTTCTTGCGCTGGCCCAGTGGCAGCTCGCGCTGCTTCAGGTGAAACTCCTGGCTACCATATTCGCGGCACCAGTGGATGTCGGCACCGGAGAGCGAGTAGTTCTGCGTCTGGGTGGCAGAGGCGGGATCAAGAACCTCGGAGAAACGCACAACGAGGTTATCCTTATGCGCCTCCAGCCCTGTGGGCAGGTCGATGGGCTTGCCGGTGAATCGCACACGATCAAAGCTACTGCGTAGCCCCGCGTTGGTCTGCCAGCCCTTCAGCCCCATGACGTAGAGCTGGCCGTCCTTGTCATTGAAGCGCATGCGCATGTTGCTGGAGTTGAGACGCACGGGAACCTTAACCACCCCGCCTTGGATCTGGCCTTCGATTTCCTCCTTGAGTACTAAATAGAGTGAGCTGGTACCGTAGGAACCGTGAAGAAGTTCACCCTTGAGCGGACCCCAGCGATCACTGGTCACCCAGACCTGGCCACCTCCGGAGTTGTCGATTTTCTTGGGCATCCATACCAGTGGCTTGGGAGCCTCCGAGGGATCGTGATGCTGCTCGCGGCCTTGGCGTAGTTCCTCGTTGAAGGCGGTGGTCTTGAGCTCGTCACGCTTGTCGTAGGAGTCCACGACACCGTAGAAGCCGCCTTCCTTGATCCAGTTGATCGGGCTGCGTGGCACAAAGGTTCCCTCGTTGTCACCCGAGGTCACCTGACCATCCGGGCTGATACCGATTCCGTTGGGAGCGCGGAAACCACTGGCGTATTTGCTGAGTTTTGAGCCGTCCTTGCTGACCTTGAGGATGGTGCCGTGGTGCTCACTGACACGCTCAAAGCCACGCCCACCGCCCTTCACCGGCATACCGAGGGCGAAGTAGAAATCCCCTTGCCTATCTGTTACCAGGTCAAAGGCAAAGGCGTGGAAGCCACTGGTGAGCTGCCAGTCGTTGTTGAAGTTCTCGTAGTAGTCGGCTTCACCATCACCATTGAGGTCATGGTAGCGCGTGATCTGGTCGTCACTCACGGTGTAGACCTTTTCATCGACAATTCTCAGACCGAGGGGCTCATGAATACCACGGGCGAAGAGTTTCCACTGCAGGTTGCTAAGCCCGGCATCGATGTTTTTCACAATCCATACGTCACCATCCCAGGTGCAAACCGCCGCACTGCTGCCACCAGCGAAGAAGTCGAAGGCGGCTACCCGCAATGCCCCGGTGTAGGGGTTCTTATCGGGAAGGCCGAGACGGTCCACCACATAGGCCGCACTCTCATCCTGAGCGGGCTCTCCCTTCGCGGTGATGATATCGGGCCACTGGGCGGGACCTCCCTGACAGAGTTCTGTGAGGGAAACGGAGCTGGGCTCAAGCCCGGCGAAGTCAGCGCCTTCCGCGTAGAGGATCTCCGCGCTGGAAACGGAATCACTGGCGGCAATGCGTAACAGGGCCTGGCCGTTTTGGATGGAGAGAGTCGCTCCATCCGGCTTACCCAGCACATGCACATGGGCCTTGCCCAGTTTGAGAGTGTCGGCGTCGATCTGCTCCGAGCCCTTGGGCGCATCGGCAAGAACCAGGGTAAGTTCTTTCTCATGCGGGGCGAGCTCTAGGATGCGGGAGATCACTGCCTGCTCACCTGGCTTCGACTTGAGAGCATGGTGCTCGAGCACCTTGGTGTCCGCCACCGTGTAGTGAAAAACGACTTTGTTGCCGTGACGATGTGGAGGGTAGTAGTTGTCCCCACTCAGGCGGGGGTCGGATAGATTACCGTCCGCCGCAGCCCAGCCAGGCACCGAACCGGTGGATGTGAACGGAGGCACGGCAAATGAGGGGAAGCTGCCGTGCCCACCAGTGAAGGGCAGACCCTCGAACTTAATGCCCCCGTGGGCAAAGGTCGCGGCAAGGCGCATAGTGTCAGTATCAAAGACAACGCCCACGTTACCATCATCAGAGAGTGGCACGGCGTGCGCGCGGAACACATCGTTGTCACCACGCGAGTCCTTGTTGATCCTGAAGGGTGCGCCAATGAGAGAGCCGTATTTCTTGGGGATGCCTTGATCATAGTGCTCACCCTTGGGGTTGATCAGATGAGGAGCTTTTTGCCATGGCTTGGGATCCCAGGTAATTGCATCATACTGCTCTGTTTTGTGGCTAAACTGGCTTGCAGGGATGACGGGTCGGTTGCCACTGGGAGGCGTCCAGGAGAGCACGCAACCCTGCTGACCCCTGAGCTCTAGATAGGTAAGCTCGATATCATGCTGGCCAGCCTTGAGCTGAATGCGGGCGGTGTGTTCCTTGTAGCTGTGTGCTCCCCAGAAGTTGATGATTTCCTTGCCATTGATCTTCAGACAGGAGCCATCATCCGAACCCAGATAAAAAATATAGTTACCATCCTCGGGGGCAGTGATCTTACCTCGCCACCGAGCGATGAAATCATCCTGCAACTTGACCCCATAGAAGCCCTTACCGGTATTCGGGAACTTGACCTGAGGATCAATGCGCACCAGCCATGGCTTCTCAGTGTCGGGAATGGCAGGTGTTGAGCCAAGACCTTCACGTAATTTGAAATACTCACCGATGAGTCCGGGTGCAAAGCCAACCTGACGCTTGGAGGCCAGATCTTGCAGGTAGTCGTAGATAGCTTTGAACTGCTTGTCGGCGTCCCCATCATAATACTTCTTGAGCGGTGAAATTCCATTGGTGGCATAGCGCGGCATGATCGTAGCAGCATCAAAGCGCTGCGGGTAATGCATCCACTGGTGGTAGTAATCGGGGCGCAGACGTTTTGTCGCCAAGGCAAGGTTGGGACCCGCTCCCTCAAAAACGGCAAGGGCTGCCTCGTTATCTAACGCGTGGCATGCCTGACAGGAGAAACCCTGCTGACCCACAAGCGCCTTACCTGTATTGATTGTTTTTGTATTGCCTAGGCGAACCTTCTCTTGAGTTTCACACACCCCATAGCTGTGGGCAAATCCCGCGGCAAGTGCCTCGGCCCGTGATGGCCACGCTGGCATCTGTGCCTGCAACCAGGGCCGTGTTTTTTCTGGCAAGCTACCGGCAAAAAGCTCTGCCATCCAGTCAGCACGCAGCTTGTGGCCGAAGTGATCCAGGGCGGGGAGTTTCTCCGGTCCGTGCGCGTGCGCCTTGGGATCGGTGATATCGATATGAGCCACTTCCTCCACTCGCATCAGGCGGCTGGCATCCATCCCGTCACGGCTGTGACAAGCCATGCAGTTAAGTGACTCAAACTGGCGGTTAGCATACTCCGCTGGATGATCCTGCTTGAGCGCCTGGCTGACTTTAGCCGTATCCATTTTTTGCAATGGCTCGAGATCCGTGAAAAAGTGAGGCGCCTTTTTGTCCGGGCTTTTTGGTGCCAGGCAACCACTCTGCGGGGATTGAGCGGGGGCCTTAAGTATGGCCGCAAGGCTGGAGAACTTGGCCTCGTTCTTGTGCCCAGGAGCATCGTGACAGTTGATGCAGCCGGACTGAACAAGCAAGGTCTTGCCTTTTATCGCATCACCCTTGAGCAGCACCTCTTTGGAGGCCGGCTTCTTTTTCAAGCTGAAAAGAAATGCACTAAGATCAGCCGCCTCTTGCTTGCCGAGCTTGAAGTCCGGCATGCGGGTGGCCGGGTAGTGCTCACCTGGGTTTTCCAGAAATGCCACAAGCGCGTGGCTCTGGTATTTTTGCGAAATGTTGACCAGTGGGATGCGCTCAATACTACCGGACTCGTTCATGTCATGGCAGGCGTAGCAATT
>JAACFN010000221.1 GCA_009937455.1 Verrucomicrobiaceae bacterium
AGGGTGAAGTAGGTAAGAGGTGTCATTTGGTGATTAGTTATTCAACAGCGAAAAACGATTAATGACCAATGTAATTAGCGTGAATTTTAGCAGCGACGCATCATCGAGAAATAATGGATGGCGGCTTGACGGGGGAGGCAATTTAGCCAGTATCTAAAATTACCATCTCATGTAGTTTGTCGTTAACACCCTTACTGCTACTACCCCCTTACTGATCATAAAAACAAAGACTGTATTGTGTACGCCAACGAAGACTATCTCCTCGAACTAATTACGGAAGCGGGTTTGGTAACCGCTGAAGAAATCGAGGGCGTCCGAAGTAAATTGGACGAAAGGGAAAGTGTCGTTGAGCGGCTTATCACTAGTCAGCGTCTCACAGAAGAGCAGGTAGCTCGGGTTTCAGCTCAAAGTGCTAGTATGCCTTTCATCGACTTGGAGCATACGCCTATTGCGCCAGATGTATTTGACCAGATCCCTGATGATATTGCCAAGCGATTCCGGGCTGTTCCTGTGTTTGATGATGGAGCTACTCTGACCGTGGCGGTTGCAGACCCGCTCGATTTCGAGGTGCTTGATGGCCTACCTCACATTATCAAACGTGAAATCAATCCCGTTTGTGCAACAGCCTCAGCAATAGATCTTACTATCAGGCAAAACTATGGCGGTGAAGTCTTGGAGGAAGAAACTGAGTCTGAATTTACCGTCGTCACGGAAGAGGGCGCAGAGGAGGCCTCCGATGATGATGCTCCGATTATCAGAATGGTGTCTACGATGTTGCTTGAGGCGTTTAAGCTGACGGCAAGTGATATTCATCTCGAGCCGATGGAGACGACATTACGGATACGTTACCGTGTTGATGGCAAGCTCATTGAAGTAGATAATCACCCTAAAAAGCTCCACCCTGCGATCGTGGCGCGCATCAAGGTGATGAGCGGTACGATGAGTATTGCGGAAAAGCGCTTGCCCCAAGATGGGCGTATTCAGATACGCGTGGCGGGCAAGGAGGTGGACCTGCGAGTATCTTCTGTGCCGAGTAATCATGGCGAGAGCATCGTTATGCGTATTTTAGATAAGAGCGCACTCATGCTTGGTTTGCCGGAGCTCGGCTTTTTCTCTGACGATCAGGAAGAAATCAACGAGCTTATCCGCATGCCAGACGGAATTATTCTAGTAACTGGACCGACCGGTTCGGGTAAGACCACTACGCTCTACGGTTGTTTGAACACCATCAACAAGCCTGATCGTAAAATCATCACGGTTGAGGACCCGGTAGAATACGAGCTTCCTGGCATCAATCAGGTGATGGTGAAAACAGATATAGGCATGACCTTTGCCGCGGCACTTCGTGCCATGATGCGTCAAGCCCCCAATATCATCATGCTGGGAGAGATTCGTGATAAGGAAACGGCAGGCATTGCTATTCAGGCAGCACTGACTGGTCACTTGGTATTTTCTACTTTGCACACCAATGATGCACCGGGAGCTGTGGCTCGGCTTGTCGATATTGGCATTAAGCGATTTCTCATTGCGTCAGCGGTGAGAGCCATTATTGCTCAACGGCTAGTACGTAAGTTGTGTCCGAATTGTAAACTGCCAGCTACACTCTCCGAGCGCGAGATGCGGACTTTAAACCTCGATCTTCGTCAGGTTGCTGAGAGTAACATTATGGGACCTAAGGGTTGCGAAATGTGCCGTAATATAGGCTATCGAGGCCGGCTAGGAATCTTTGAAACGTTTAAAATAGATGATGAGGTTCGACACCTCATTAATGATAACCTTACATCGCCTCAATTACGCCGAAGAGCTCGCGAACTGGGCATGCGCACGCTCCGAGAAGATGGCATTCGTAAGGTGCTCGCAGGCATCACAGCTCCAGATGAAATCCTCCGCGTGACAATGTCAGATGACGATTGATCATCAAATTCAGCCTCGCACATCCTCGGCATACGCCACGCAACACTAACCAGCTTCCATGGACAACTCACAACTTATCGATATCTTTATGAGCCGCGGCTTGGTGGATCAGTATCTTGCTGATGACATCCTCATGGAGGTCGAAAACAGCGGCAAGGAAGTCGCAGAGATCTTAACGGATTATGAGGTGATCCAGAATCAGGAGGATGTCTGGCCGATCCTCGCCAATGAACTTGGCGTTGGCATCATTAAAGACCTGCTTCATTTTAACCCACCACCTGAATTACTAGCAATTGTTCCAGGAGGCATGGCTCGTTTGCACGGAGCGCTACCTGTGAACTATGATAGTGAGGGACTTACGGTTTGCCTGGTAGATCCCCTTAATCCACAGGTACTCGAGGATTTGCGCTTTGCGCTTGGCAAAGAGATCATTCTTGCAGTTGCCCCCAGTCACATTGTTGAGAAAAAAATCAACGAGGCATACGGTGGAGAGGGACAAGCGCTGGATGAAATTCTTAGCCAGCTTAAAGCAGGGGCGGACGCAGCAGGTGATAATACCGGTCAGAATGCAGAAGTTGAGGCAAACTCAGCGCCCATCATTCGTTACGTTGACTTGGTATTTTGAACCCTTTGAACAGGATTTTAAAATACGCTATCGTGTAGACGGTGCGCTTTATGAGATGGCGCCGCCGCCACCGCACCTGGCCCTGCCGATTATTTCCCGCCTCAAGGTGATGTCGAACATGAACATTGCCGAAAAGCGTATCCCGCAGGATGGGCGAATCGTTAAGCACATTGGTGATAAGCAGGTCGATATGCGGGTCTCATCACTGCCCACTCAGCACGGAGAAAGCATTGTGCTCCGTGTGTTAGACCGCAGTAACATCAACTTGAGTTTAGATAAGCTTGGGATGCCTCCAGCCATATTTGATTATATCAACAAGACCGTGCGTAAGCCGAATGGGATTTTTGTATGCACCGGGCCCACGGGAGCGGGTAAAACGACAACCCTTTACGCAGCTCTCAAAGAGATTAACACAGTGGATGCCAAGCTACTCACGGCTGAGGATCCTGTAGAATACGATGTAGACGGCATTGTCCAAGTTCCTGTTTATGAGTCGATTGGGCTGACTTTCTCGAGGATTCTACGAGCCTTCCTCCGGCAAGACCCAGACCGTATTTTGGTCGGAGAGATTCGTGATTTAGACACCGCCCAAATCGCGATACAAGCTGCCTTAACGGGGCACCTCGTGCTGAGTACCCTGCACACCAATGATGCGCCGGGTGCGGTTACTCGACTTATCGATATGGGAACAGAGCCATTCCTGGTGGCGGCATCATTGGAAGGTGTTTTAGCCCAGCGGCTCTTGCGCACTATTTGCCAGGATTGCCGTGCATCCTATGAACCGAATGAAGCTTTGCTCAACCAGCTTGGCGTTTCCTCTCACGAGTTGGGGGATAAAGAATTCTTCACCGGTCGTGGATGCGACGTATGTGATCAAACCGGCTACAAGGGTCGTCGTGGCCTTTTTGAGCTACTGAATATGACAGATCCGATTCGAGAACTCGTCACCGACCGTGCCCCTACTGTCGTTATTAAGCAAAAAGCAATCGAGCTTGGAATGAACACCTTGCGTGAGGATGGTCTCCGTAATATTTATGACGGCAATACAACCATCGAGGAGGTGCTTAAGTATACCTAAATATACCTGAGTGTGAGTGGCAAGGCGCCAACGGGGCACAACAGGAGCAGAGAAACAGAGGTCCTGAGAGTTATAAATCCCATGTTACAGGAAGTCTTGGCAATCATCTGAAACTGATTGAAATTTTGTATTTCCAAATGCCCTTGTATTTAGCACAGTAGTCGAAGTATTTATTTAAGAATAACAAATTATGGCCAACTTTCTATATCTAGCGCTCGATGCTAAAGGCGAACAAACAACCGGTAGTGTTCAGGCATCAAGTGAATCAGATGCTATCCAGCAGCTTCGATCTCAAGGGCTTTACCCAACTCAGGTTGTTCAAGAGGGTAAAGGAACGCTAGGAGAGGGAGCCAAAGGTAAAGCTCGGGGCAAAAAGAGGGTTAAGAAGAAAGCAGGCGGCAAAGTGAAGGCAGATGTGCTGTCGATTTTTACTCGACAGCTCGCCACCCTCATCGAAGCCGGTCTGCCGCTACTGCGTGGCCTTAACACGCTCGAAAAGCAAGAGCCGGATCCATCAGGAGCTACGTTTTCAGAAAGCCTCGCCCAACACCCACTGATTTTTAACAAGCTGTTTGTTAACATGGTCAAGGCTGGTGAGCTTGGTGGTGTTTTGGAAGTAGTGCTCGTTCGTCTTGCTGAATACGCAGAGAAAGCGGCCAAGCTGAAGAGTAAGCTCACCACTGCTATGGTTTACCCATGTATTGTGCTGTTTATTGCTGTCGGCATCTTAATATTCTTGTTACTCGTGGTGGTGCCCAAATTTAAGGAAATGATGGCGGAAGTTGGTGAGCTACCTCTCATCTCCGAGATTGTTTTTGGTGCTTCTGAGAATATGTTGGCGAGGCCCTTTGTGTTACCCAATGCTGTCTGGTTGTTTATCATACTTGGAATTTTCTTTATGATTTTCAAGGCGTGGGCGAGCACCAAAAAGGGTCGTTTCATTGTCGATACGATGATGATGAAACTGCCTATTATAGGTGACTTGCAGAGCAAGAGTGCGATCTCGCGTTTTACCAGGACAATGGGAACACTGGTCACATCGGGTGTGCCTATCCTTCAAGCATTAACCATCACCAAAGATACAGCTGGCAATGTGGTGGTGGCAAAAGCGATAGAAGGTGTGCATGACGGGGTTAAAGAAGGGGAGGCTATGGTCACCCCTCTCCAAGCATGTGGTATCTTTCCAGGAATGGTGATCAGCATGGTCGATGTTGGTGAAGAGACCGGTCAGCTACCAGAGATGATGCTTAAAATCGCCAATGTCTACGATGATGAAGTCGATAATGCTGTGTCAGCGTTGACGGCCGTGATTGAACCGATCATGATTGTATTTCTAGCGGTTATTGTTGGTTCAATCGTGATGGCGATTTTCCTTCCTCTCATCAAGATGATGCAGAGCTTTGGTTAAGCTTGGCGGTCATTGTATTGTCAAAGAGTCCTTCACAAATAAACAGAAACTACATTTGTATGCGCAAACCAACTGGGTTATACTAGTAAACAACTTAATATCAACCAGTCATGACCAAAACTCAGCAACGGCATCGGAATATGATGCAGCCCGCTTTCACGCTAATGGAGATACTTACAG
>JAACFN010000222.1 GCA_009937455.1 Verrucomicrobiaceae bacterium
AGGCGAAGACAAACGCTGCCGTGGAAACAACTGGTTTATCCCCTACGACACCATCAAGAATCGTGATAAAGACCGCCCTCACCCAGCAACATTCCCCGTCGGCCTCGCTGAGCAATGTATCCGCATCCATGGCAACACCGACACAACCTCTATGTTAGACCCCTTCAATGGTATCGGGTCATCCGCCATCGCAGCTCATAAGATGGGCTTACACAGCTATATCGGCTTTGACATTGACGAAGGATATCTGGAAGCAGCTCGTGCACGCCTCAACGAAGCACGCTCAGAATCAGAACAGCCTTAAGCAGATCGCCTCGACAAGCTGACTGCCATGAACACTCACCCTCCACTCGCACGCCCCATCCTTGCACGCCCTCTACTTGCTCTGGCACCGATGCAGGCAGTCACCAATCTGCCCTTCATGCGGGTCATGCAGCAGTATGGCGGCCCAGACTATTACGTGACCGAGTATTTCCGCGTGCATGCTGATTATAGCCTGGAGCAAAAAATCCTGCGCAGCATCACAGAAAATGAAACCGGCCAGCCCGTCTTCGCCCAGCTCATCGGCCAAGACATTGATGCTCTAGTGCGCACTGCCAAGGAGCTACAGGCCTATCCGATCGCCGGCATCGACCTTAATCTAGGCTGCCCAGCACCCGTCGTCTGCCGCAAAGACGCCGGCGGGGGCCTACTTCGAAAACTCGATCACATGGAGCGTATCATCGCCTCATTACGAGAGGCCGTAGACGGAAAATTCACCGTCAAAACACGTGTCGGCTACGACAGCCATCATGAGTTCCCCAAGCTTCTTGAGATTTTCAAGAAGCACTCCATCGACACCCTCACCATTCACGGCCGCACCGTATCCGAGCGCTACCAAACACCGATCCATACGGATTGCATCCGCCTCGCCGTAGAGCAAATGGATTGCCCCGTGATGGCCAATGGCAACGTAGTGGATGTCGATACCGGCTTGGGTGCCATCCGCAGGACCAAGGCAGCTGGACTTATGATCGGGCGGGGTGCCATCCGCAATCCATGGATCTTCGACCAGTTACGTGACTCGTTCTCAGGTCAGTCACCCCGTGAGCTCACCCGAGCTGACCTCTTCGCTTATATCGATTCTCTCTATCACGAAATCGCCTCCCATGCAGATGATTTTGACCCCAGCAAACACGTCAACAGAATGAAAAAATACATGCTCTATATCGTTCAAGGCATAGATGAAGCCTTTGAGCATCGTATCCGTCGAGTGACCACGCCCGAGGGCTTCCACAGCACCTGCCGAGATTTCTTAGATAACAACGAGCCCCTACCGGCTCGGCCGCCAGAAAAATCAAAACTCTTCTGCGGCTTCGATGCTTTGCGTTGATGTAGATCCTGTGATAGCCTCTCCCCTGTGCCAGCAAGTTCATCAGAAACACCACTGATCCGGGTCCGTAACCTGCATCAGAACTTCGGCGCAACTCGAGTTCTACGCGGTGTCGATGTCGATATTTATCCTAACGAGACGGTGTGTTTATTAGGCACATCGGGTGGAGGTAAAACCGTCCTGGTCAAACATATGATCGGTCTGATGAAACCAAGGCAAGGTAGCATCGAGGTAGATGGAGTGGACATCTCCAACATGAATGAGCGAGAGCTCGGCCCCATTCGAAAAAAAATGGGCATGATGTTTCAGAATGGCGCCTTGTTTGATTCATTGAACGTCGCCCAAAATATCGCCTTCCCGCTCCGTGAAGATGGCATCACAGACATCGACGAATTAAACCAGCGCGTCTCTGAGGTGTTGGAAATTGTGCGCTTACCCGGTCAAGAGGAGAAGATGCCCTCTGACCTATCCGGGGGTATGCAAAAGCGTGTCGCCCTTGCGCGCGCCATCGTCATTAAGCCCAAGTGCATCTGCTATGATGAACCTCACGCCGGCCTTGATCCGATCACATCAGAGAGTATCGACAAGCTTATCAAATGCCTCCAGCAGGATCATGGCATCGCCAATATTGTCATCACCCACGAACTGCGTAGCGTGTTTCGCATTGCTGATCGCATCATCTTTATGAAGGACGGCAAGGTCTACTGGCAGGGAAGCCCTCATGAAATGAAAGCAAGCTCAGACCCCACTCTGAAAGACTTCATTAACGGCACCGATCGTCATAGTGATGATCAGCATACCAGCTAAAAGCCACAGAATCCGCTCGCGTTGAGGTGAATCCGGCGCCCTTTTTTTGCACCTTGCAAGAAACCACAATTCAAGAGAAACTGATCCCATGCCCGTTCGGGAAAAAAAACGAGAGCGACTCGCTGGCCTCTTTGTCCTTATCGGCCTGCTTCTGCTCGGTGTTCTTATTGTAGAATTCGGCCGCTTTGGTGATCGATTCCGCGGTCACTACCCTCTTTACGTCGAGTTCCCTGACACAGCGGGTATTATTAAAAACAGTGAGGTTCGGCTCCGCGGTGCAAAAATCGGCCGGGTTGCTACGAGGCCAGAGCTAATCGTCACACAAAAAACAAGCAC
>JAACFN010000223.1 GCA_009937455.1 Verrucomicrobiaceae bacterium
ATCGCACACAGTCACTTCAACCGTAAGATTGAGACTATGTCTGCACGCCTTGAGGTGCTCATGGGTAAGGTGGTTGCAAGATGTCAGCAATACACAGCCTTCAATCAGTAATTACAAATTCGTTCTGTGGAGTTTCAAAGACCAAGCCGGAGAATCCCGACAGTGCCGATCATCCCTTTGATCGACATCTTGGCGATTTTGCTGATTTATTTTGCGGTGTCGACGGACCCTAAGAACAAGCGCCCAGTAATGCATATCGAACTCGCTCTGGCCCAAGATAGCGCCACCGTCGAGGTGGTCGATCCCGCGGCAGTGTTGTCGATCCAGGCTGACGGCAGCCTTATGCTGGATGCTACCCGCATTGACGAGGCGATGTTGATTGATTATCTTAAGGTCTTTCGTAAAAATTTCCCCACACGCAAACTCGAACTTGAGCCGGACAAAGGCATTCCGCTGGAACGATTCATTCAGGTGCAAAATGCCCTGATCAAGGCGGGCATTAATCCGCGTGATGTGCCTTCCCGAGTGAAAATTGCAGAGTCAGCTCTTCATTTAACCCCTAAGTCAGAAAACTAAAGCAATCGATTGATCCCATGGTCCTAGAAATTACACAGTATGGTAATCCTGTCTTGCGCAAGAAATGCAGCAAGATTGATGAAGTTAATGAGTCTATCCATAAGCTTGCAGAGGATATGATTGAGACGATGATTGACGCCCACGGTGTTGGTTTGGCAGCTCCTCAGATCGGTGAAGATATCCGTATGGCGGTGGTGGATGTGTCCCATGACCCTGAGTGCATTTCCTTTCTCAAGGTCAATGGTGCAGATGCCAAGATGGAAGATGTGATGCCTCTGGTGTTTATTAACCCCGAGCTTGAGCTCGACGGTCCCCGTGAGACGGATACGGAGGGTTGCCTGAGTATTCACGATATCCAGGCAAAGGTGAGGAGACCAAGTATTGTTAAAGCAACGCTGCCCCAGCTTGACGGTTCCATCATGGAGCTAGAGTCTGACGGGTTACTCGCCCGCGCCCTGCAGCACGAGGTGGATCACCTGAACGGTATTTTATTTGTCGATCGCATCAGCCCAGCCTCCAAGCTCAGTGTGAAGCGCAAGCTGAAACGCTTGGGTTAGGTCATTAAGACGGGTTCCTGCCTACGCCTGGCTGCGCTGTAAAATCAATGTGCTCTCAGCTTGCCTCATTGATTTGTATTTTCTAGAGTTAGATCGTGGCAGAGAAACACGAAGGAAATTACGATCAGCTTGAAGGGCTTAGTGTCCGTGTCGATGATGTCATCTACATGCCTACGCTGGACGCCCCGGATGACAAGCCGCACCCGTTTGTCTACTTCATCACGATTCTCAATAAATCGACTGAGCGAGTCAGGATCCTCGGCAGGAAATGGGTGATCCGAGAAGAAGGTGGTGAAGTTACCGTTGTAGAGGGTGACGGCGTCGTTGGCCAGACCCCAGTGCTAGAGCCCGGGGAAGACTTTTCATACAACAGCTATCATGTCACTGCGGCCAATGCAGGTGTGAGCGGCGCTTTTTTTGGAACCACCGCTGCTGGCAAAAAGGTCAGGGTAAGGATGCCCGACTTTGAGCTAGAGTTACCGGACTGGGTGTAGGCGGGGGCGCACCCGTTATTCGAGTGTCTAATAAAACTCGGCAGATAATAATCTGCTCTAAATACTTAGATCTAATACTCAGTGCGACTATTTATGTGAGCCGTCGCAATGCGGGGCATTTTTAGTTTCCTTGCACATGCACCAGAAGATTTTCTTTTTCTCGAGGACAACTTCTTTAACGGGAGAAAATCCAGTGCCTTTGTGGGCGCCATCACAAAATGGCTGGGTGGCTGATTTTCCGCAAGAGCACCAGAAATAGGTTCCCGGCTCTACTTCTTGCATCAAGGGTTTGTTATCACATGATTCAGGTTTATCCATGAACGTGATATTAATCGTTTAACGTGTGAAGGCAAGTCACGATGTCCTAGTCGACTTTCTGATTGCTCTGATTGCTCTGGTGACGCTGGGGCCAGCCGCTGGCGAGGGAGCGTGCCATACGAGGAAAAAGAATGAGGTGAAAAGGTAGGCAGGCATACCAGTAAAGCCGACCTAACAGGCCCTTGGGGCGGAAAGTCGCGGTTTGATGGAGCTGTCCGTCGATGACTCTGAATTCAAGCCACGCTTCACCAGGGACCTTCATCTCTGCATAGAGCGCAAGGCGGCCGCCATCCCGATCGGCGACGATGATGCGCCAGAAATCAAGAGCATCACCGGGTTTGATTTCATCTGGGTTATCGTGGCCGCGCCGCATTCCGATTCCGCCAATGATTTTATCAAAGAATCCACGTAGTTTCCACGCCCAGAGCATGCTGGGCCAACCATTGCTGCCTCCTAGTGCCCAGATCGCATCGATGACTTGATCACGCGGGGCGCTCAGTGAAGTGGTTTGTGCATCACTGACAATGCCATGTTCAGGGATGCGGATATTTTTGATTTGTTG
>JAACFN010000224.1 GCA_009937455.1 Verrucomicrobiaceae bacterium
ACACCGTGGAGCAGCTTTTCATGACCTTTGAAAAAAAGGAACATGACTGGTCAATCAAGATCACCTTTGACGCTGGTTATGCACTCCCTGAGCTTCGAGACGATGCAACATCCCCACAACCTCAACGCGCATGGCTTGTCGCAAAAAATGCGCAACAGCATCAGCGGCTCCGGGATGAGGCGAGCAAATACATCTACGCCACACTGACCGTCAGCCATGGTGGCAAACAGCTGCCCTACACCATTTCTTTTCCCGACTACCAAAGCTCACCGCCATCTTTTCCCGTTTTACTTAATGGCGGCGCTTACTTCAATACGATTCTAACAGGGCCTTTAGATCCAGCCGCCAGCGGCAAATTTTCCCTAACTATTTCATCAGCAGCAAAACCAAACTTCGTCGTTTCTCATAGCGGCGATGCATCCAAAAACTACACGGTCATCACCCCAGGCTCAACCGAGGTTCTGTTCTCAAGCTTAAAAGCTGACACCACATATTTACTATCGCCGACATCAAACAGCGGCAATGTAGCCATCCTCAAAATTGGCTACCTCCATGTATTGCCACATGGAATCGATCACATTCTTTTCATCCTCACCCTGTTCCTAATGGCCAGGCGCTGGCAGCCACTACTCTATCAATCCTTGGCATTTACCCTCGCTCACAGCCTGACTCTGGCGCTGGTTTCTTTGAATATCATCAGCCTCAGCTCATGGACATTAAGCCAGCTTGTGGAACCCGCGATTGCACTGTCGGTTGTCACCCTTTCCTGCCAAAATATTATCTGCAAAAAACCTTCATCTCATCGACTACCACTCGTCTTTTTCTTCGGCCTTATCCACGGCCTTGGTTTCGCCAGCAGCCTAGAGCCACTAATCCAAGACAACAGATCCAGCCTCATCAATCTATTCCTTGCCAATGCCGGTGTAGAGCTCGCACAGATCACCATCCTCGCTTTGGCCTGGCTACTGACCACAGGCTGGTGGCAATGTGATTATTACCAGCGCTTTCGCATCCTACTTTCGGCCGCCATCTGCGCCGCCGGTCTTTTCTGGCTGTTGCAACGCCTGTTCTTCCCCTAAAGGTCTTATATCATCTGAAGGTGATGCTCACCCCACGAGACTTCCACGCCTTCGCAACTTGCTCTTCGAGCTCTTCATAGCTGCGGCCATTGAGCAGCACATCGATCGCATCCTGTCCTTGCTTCCCCGTCTTGAGTGCCTTTAAAAAAGCAACCATATTGGCTCGGTTATCCTCCATCTGAAAAAAGTAATAGGTCAACAGTAAGCCCATACCGTAGTTGAAATTACCATTAGCTGTAAAACTCTGGTATGGCTGCAGCATAAACTCCTTTAAGTCAGGTGCCTCAATTTCTTCTCCCAAGGCACGCCCACCGCGCCCCTTTTCGCCATAAGCCGTTACGTAATCTCTTATCTCATCGAGATTACTCCTTACCATGAATTTGCCCGAACGATATGGAGTCGTTGCAATATAATCGGCTAGCCCTTCAGAAAACCACCCTACGCTACCACTTGAAAAATACTCAACATCGCAAAGCTGGTGCGTTAATTCGTGAGGCAGGGTTTTATTGGATCCATCATAGTCGAACCTATAGCCGCCTTTTCCTTTTATCACGCCAAGACTCGTCAAAGGCACCATCACCACGCCATTACCACCACGTGACATGAACACGCCTGCTGAGCCCGGCGGCCCCCCATTCTGCATGTATGCCTCCTTAGTTTCGAACAAAAAGATTTTGTGTCTGAATTGTTCACCGGGAACATGTGCCTTCATCGTTGAAATAGGCAAAAGCCGGCAAAACTCACGTGTTGCCTCAAACATGACCGCAAACTTCTTCACCACATTTTTTGACAATGCCACATCACAGACAAATTCATAGTTTGGGCTATGATAGATAAATTTACTCACCCCCTCATCCTCACTGATCACACTTACGTCCATACCTATGTCAATCGACACAAGCCTTGGCCAGTCGGCATCATAGTTATCCTTGAGGTCATACTTATCCATCAGAGCCATAGTGCCTCCTCCCCTGCCTGCACTCGATGCTTCCTCCTCGTGACCATCAGCCTTCCTTTCTTTTTCAGATTCTTTGTTTCTCTGCCACTCTTTAATGAAACCCTGGTCCGTCTCGGACAGCTTACTGATAGGGATCATATAGGTCTTACCGCCCTTCTTGATGATCTTCAATTCAACACTGTCGCCATCCACGCTGACAATGTCAGCCTTGATTTCACGCCCTTTCTTATCCGTAAACGTTCTCGCATCGAGAGCCTGACCAGCAAACCCACTCACCAGGCATAAAATGGCAACCAAACGAAAAACAAACATAATAACCCATATATGGAGCAACAGCCGTGATGCAAGTTCCAATTCAAATTCCGATTTTAATTCCAAACCCGCCCACCTCATCAAAGACATCCTCTCTTAAGCTCCTGTGAACTTGTCTGCTTCCATAAGTATCTTTTAATAACTTTAAGAAAAAAT
>JAACFN010000039.1 GCA_009937455.1 Verrucomicrobiaceae bacterium
GCGGCAGTAACCGGGGCTGGGCCAGCCGTGGCGGCAAACCCTTCACCTTTGAGCGCGTCCGCTCCACCGGAAAAACCCCGTTTGAAATTCTCGAGATGCGCGCCAAACCGGATGGCTTCGAACTGACCTTCACCGAGGCCGTCGACCCAGCCTCCATCAAGCCCGACTCTTTCTCTATGGCGGCATGGACCTACATCTATCAGTCCAAATACGGCAGCCCCGAAGTCGATCAGGCTACTCCTGTTATCAAGTCAGCCACAATCAGCCCTGACGGAAAATCGGCGCGCCTGATTGTTGACGGCCTCGTCAAAGGCCACGTTCATCACCTCATCAGTAACGGGGTAAGATCCACAAAGGGAAGCGAACTATGGCACAAAGATGCCTACTACACACTTAACGAAATCCCAGACTAAATCAGCGCCACACAAAAACGATCAGACCCCGTGATCAGAGACCTGCCCGTTCAATGGCAGTCAGCTCATCCCTTACCAGGCAATCTGGAATCCGACTGCTAGGAATTTGCTTTTTGAGTGAAGTGTTCGGAGCGCATCGTGTCGGGAGGAGAAAGGGGGTTGATGTTTTTCAGTAAAAGGCTCATTGGCAAACTTTAGGCCTAGTTTTGCGCCCATGCTTTCTATTAAGAAAACGGAACCATTACAGCCAGAGGAAATCATGATGATTTTTCATCTAACTAAATGCGAACAGACATGCTTACAATTTTTCATGTTAGGCCGATTTCATCCAGCAGACATTTAATACTATCTAGAGAAAAAGATAAGTCGGCAAAATTTTCATACGGATCTACAAAATCTTCTGGATGCTCTCCCTCAGTAAGAATGTAGCTATAATCTAGTCCGATAGAATTACTAATTACCCAGTACATTTCATTGACAGCACTATGGTGTAGTAATTCGATAATTTTCGTTTCTGGCTGGCAGAAAACAATATTGGTTAGTCCAGCGCCATGAGGCGCAACTACTGCTTCAGCTTCGGAGAGCAATTGAGCTTGCTCCATAACAGAAAGATTTTCGAGGGTAATGCTTTCAAATCCTCTTTCAGCTAAAAAATCTTCTAAAGCAGCCTCGTTAAGCACTTTCCTATATGAAACCTTGTTACGGTTGAGGTATAATCTGCGCGTAGGCTTCTTTGATTCTTCTGGCAAAAACATCTCCTGAACCCATTTACAAAGCCAAGTTGGAAATTGTCCCGTATCTCCTGGTAAAGAAGGTACAATTAGCTCTTCAGCTTGAATATGTGGATGCCATTGGCTTTCCAAGATTCGATCTTTTCCGATTCCCAAATGCGTCAATGTATCACGCTGAAAACGGCTTGCATAGCCATTGATCACAAAATAATCAATAGAGTCTAAGCTCACCCCTCCCCTTTCGATCAAATCTAAACGAGGAAGTAAATCCAACATCCAGTGATAGTAATTGGTTCCGGCATAAGGCACTGAAATGGTTGCAACTCGTCCTTCAATGACCTCTACTGGAGGTAATTTCGCATTCAACTGCGGATGATCGTTATATTCCTTTGCATAATCAGCTCGAAAAATGACTTTGGAAACATCTCCCAATAATTCATTTTGAGGCGTAATCACAAACCCTTGACCAGTTACTCTTCCGTTTGGAATTTTGAGTAAATAGGTTTCTGGAATTTCCATCACCTGACGATCTCTATATTTCCAATGAGGTTTTCCGGCAACGCTTCTGGGCAGTTTTCTTACTACTTGATACCCTTCACTGAGTCGAGTAAACTTAGGCTTTAATTCCTGATTTACAACTTGTTCTACCCATTCTTCGCTTGAGTTCCAAAATTGCAACACAGGCGGGTAAGTAATTTTCTTTTTGCCAAAGTTGCATACAAATACCCGAAAATCGGATAGCCATTTATACCCTCGTTTGGCCACTACTTTGAAAGCAGCATTTCTTTTGGCAAGGGCATATAATTTCGGTAGAATCAGATCTGATATTGCCATGATATTAACTGACTGCTACTGCTAGGAATTTGCCTTTTGAGTGAGGTGTTCGAGAACCTCGTGTAAGGAGGAACCAGGGGGGGGCTGAAAAACATAAGTTTGCTAATGTGAATGAAGTTTTATTTAAAATGAGGCAACATGCAAACAGTGTTACTTCAACAAGATGGGCATTGTGCGAAAGCAATGATTTCTTTGCAATAGAAAATAATCACCATAGGCAAACATGCACGAGTGAAATAGATTTTGAGGTTTAATGATATACACTTCGTGATCAATGCGGTCTCGGATGAATTACTCTTATGGCTTTGTTTGTCCTTAGTCATGGTGCGCGCATCATTCCTGCGTCGCGCCTTGCCAGATAAAAAACGACCGAGCCCTGAGACCAAGGCCCGATCGGTTACAGCACGATCCTTGGATCGTAGATTATCCTACCAAGCAATCTGAATACCAGCACTCAAAAACCACTCGGTGCCCAGCTGTGGTCCATCAAGGTTTTGATAAACAGGTGCTCCAGCCTCAACGGCGAAACGTGCTCCCGTCTCCGTGTCCCAAAGACTTAATCCAAGGGACAGATCAAGGCGTGATCCGCCGCGTGCATCAGGATCAACAGCCCCAGCCATCGGCTGCCCTGCTAGGGGGTCCATGAGAATGACCGGCATCTCATCATCACGACCATTGACATTAGCCCAACTGCTGCCAGTCAATCGGATCGACACCGCCGACCATTCATTGATACGGCGATTAAGCCAGCCAGTGAGCATCGCGCTATCACCTAGCGTGTAAGCGTTATCATTTTCGTCCAAATGAATCACAGCTGATACCTGGCTACCATAGGACCAGTCACCGGATTGGCCCAGCCATGTCAATGACGGCTTAAGATCCCAGGTTCCAGAACCTAACTGCATCGGGTAACCCATGCGCGCACCATTACTCATGCGCTCGTCAATAGAGCCCGTAGGTGCTGAGAGGCCTAAGCCAACATGAGCACTACTACTCTGCTTTTTGTAGAGCCCGTAGTAAGCTGACAAAGTGGCATCTCCCCAACCAGAGGAACGCATCTTAGTGCGAGTACCCATCATATTATTGAGCATACTGTTTTCCTTATAAGCCGACATTAACATCAGAGTAAGCTTGTCACTGGGGGCATACATCACTCCCAGCATATGCATCTGCATATCCATTTCGGCAGCACTACCCATGTAGCCATTTTGCGCAGCCGCATCAGAGATTTGCGAGTCGCCATCATAGTTGCGCTGCATGCTCATAAACATATAGCGATAGGATGCCATCAAGCCACCCTTGCGATGGATGTGATCTCCCATCACTCCGCTGGGAGCATGCGGGAAATAATTATGCCCGTCAGCTGCACAAGCACAGCTCGATCCGCAAGTGCAGTTAAACGTTTGGCAGCCGGCACACTCGGTGGGATTTTTAGCAACTGGATCAGACACGCCCGCATCCACCAATGGGATAGGAGCACCAACAAGAACCACTACGAGAGCCGCTGTAAGTAAGATAGAATTTTTCATGATTAAAATAAGTGAGTATTAACACTAAGTGAACAAAAAGTGCCACGCCTCGTTCGAGGACGGTGCTAGGTGAAAACTGTCTACCCTATTCAATCTAGGCAGACAGCAGGTTGACACGGTCAACGCCGTGCAAAAAATAAACAATAGACTAATCAACACCCTCGGGGTGGTGGCCATGGAGGCTCATCCTGCCGGCCAAGCACCACGACATCGTCTTCTCGTGAGAGAGGCGCGTAATTTGATACTGGTGGAAACACAAGATCTACTGTGGGCCAGCTTACAGGCGCAAACTTAGCGGCAGGCTTTAACTCGGGGATCGGAGCTTGTTCCTGCGTGTCACGGCGCTCTTGCTCAATGGCACAGCACACGGCACAGGGCGCATCACCGCTAAAAGTGCTATCAAGTGCCGCAGAAACGCCCTCTTGGGGGGCTCGATCGTATATCATGCTCATCCACGCCCACGTCTGAGCCACCATCAGATGAGCATCAAGAATGCCCACCGCAGCCACAATACATAGACATTTTCCAAGACCTTTGAGCACGACGACAGCCGTTTGCCATCTTTATCGACCTCGGTCAATAGCTTCTTTTCCTGCCCCTGCAGCATATGAAATAGTTGACGAAGTCGCGTCTCTGGCTATGAGTTTGCCCATGCAAGAGCCGACGCAAGAAAGCGAAGACCCCATCAACCAGGAAAACCCAGCAGAAGAAAGCTCTGAGCAAGCGCCTCAGGAAGCCAACGAAGCTGCTGAAAAACCGACAGAAGAGGAAGAAATCGACCCATGGCAAGCTCTCGAACTCGAAGCTGCCAAGTGGAAGGACCAAGCTATCCGCACCGCCGCTGAGCTGGACAATTTTCGCAAGCGCATGTCTCGCGAGAAGCTAGATGCCGTCCGCTACGGCAACCAAAGCCTGCTCGAAGAGCTCCTGCCTGTGCTTGATAACTTCGACATGGGCATGCAAGCCGCAGCTCAAGAAGAAGGATCCATGCTCTTCATGGGCATGCAAATGATTCACAAGCAACTCGATGAGTTCCTCAGTTCCCAAAACGTCGAGGAAATACCTACCGAAGTTGGTGGCGACTTCGACCCCAAGGTTCACGAAGCTCTCGGCCAAGAAGCCAGTGATGAGATCGAGGACGGAAAAATCATCCGCGTGGTCCGCAAAGGATACCGCATCGGCGAACGCCTGCTACGCCCGTCCAATATCATCGTCGCCCATAATGATGAAGCGGCCGACGCAGCATCAAACGACCAGTAACTCAGCGATTAAATCATGTCCTCCAAACGCGACTACTATGACGTCCTCGGTGCATCCAAGGATGCCTCAGCTGCTGAGCTCAAAAAAGCTTACCGCAAGCTGGCCATTAAATATCACCCAGACAAAAACCCTGACGACCAAGAGGCCGAAGAAAAGTTCAAGGAACTCGGCGAAGCCTATGAAGCCCTCAGCGACGAGGACAAGCGCGCTGCCTACGATCGTTACGGACACGCAGCCTTTGAAAATGGCGGCGGTGGTGGCGGCGGATTCGGTGGTGGCGGCGGCTTCCACGATGCATCAGACATCTTCTCCCAGGTCTTCGGCGGCGCATTCGGCGGCGGCGGTGGTGGCGGCGGTTTTGAAGACCTATTCGGCGGTGGCCGCAGACGTCGTAACCCCTCAGGCAGGCAGCCCGGTAGCGATCTCCGCTACGACCTCGAGATAACCCTCGAAGAAGCCGCCAGTGGCATTCAGAAGGAGCTTGAAATAGAAAAACTAGAAGCCTGCTCAACCTGCAACAGCAGCGGCTCAAAAAGTGGCAGCGGCCGCAAATCTTGTAGCACCTGTGGTGGTCAAGGTGTCGTAACCCGCCAGCATGGTATCTTTGTTCAACAATCAGAATGCCCAGCGTGCCATGGCGCAGGACAAACGATATCCGACCCCTGCCCTGATTGCAGTGGTGAAGGTCGCAAGAACGAAACCACACGCATCAAAATCAACATTCCCGCAGGCGTCAATGACGGCACTCGCCTGCGCTCCAGCGGTAATGGCGACGCCGGTTTAAGGGGCGGCCAGCCCGGTGACCTCTACGTATTTCTCCACGTCCAGCGCCATGACATCTTCGAGCGCGAAGAGAACGATCTCTTTTGCGAGGTTCCTCTACCCTTTGTCACCGCAGCACTGGGAGGAGAGCTAGAAGTCCCCACACTTGACGGTAAGTCTTCCATCAAAATACCCGCAGGAACGCAAGGAGGAACGACATTTCGCCTACGCAACCGAGGCATCAAAGACCTGCGCTCAGGGGGTAAAGGTGATCTCCATGTGGAAGTTCAAGTAGAAGTTCCGACAAAGCTAAACTCGGAACAAAAGGACAAGCTCAAGGAATTCTCTGATTCCATTGGTGCCAAAAACAATCCCATGCAAGAGTCCTTTGTTGAAAAAGCCAAACGTTTCTTTGGCTCATAGGCCATATCCCAACAAGAGTTAACCCTCACCGTGTATGAATCGCTATTTCACTCCTGCCGATCAATGGAAGGATGAACACCTCTTACTCAGCGGCGAGGAAGCTAAACACTGCTGCCGCGTCATGCGTGCACGTGAGGGAGATGATATAGAGGTTTTTGACGGTAACGGAACATCGGCGATCTGCAAAATCTCCGACATCAATCGTGATGCTGTTCGTTGCCATATCACCAGCAGAACCTTGTCGCCGAAGATCAAACATCCGATCACGCTTTGCCAAGCAATCCCCAAGGGTGGCAACATGGAGCTCATTGTCCAAAAAGCGGTGGAGCTTGGGGTCAGCAAGATCCAACCACTGATTACAGCCCACACCGTGGCACGCCCAGATTCCGCAGAAAAAAAATGCAGCAAGTGGCAACGAATAGCCTTAGAGGCCTGCAAACAATGCGGGCAAAACTATCTGCCTGAGATCGCTACGCCTGAAGCCTATGATACGTGGCTTAGCACGCTGCCAAGTGGCGGCACCCGCCTCATCGCGGCACTCGATGAACGTGCCTTGCATTTGAGAGAACACTTTGGTGCACAAGCTCCTGAGGGAGATATCCTCTTCCTTGTTGGGCCAGAGGGCGATTTTTCAAAGGATGAATATAATGCCGCCTACAAGTCAGGTTTCCAGCCCATCAGCTTTGGTAGTATCGTATTGCGGGTTGAGACCGCCAGCCTCTGCGGCTTAAGCATCATTCAACACGAGCTCTCAGCCTAAGAGAATCTGCGACGATGGATAAACGACGCTCGCTCGCTCTGCGCCGATGGCTGCTGGCCTAGTTGCTTAAAAGGACTGAGCCTGTGGCCTGATGTATCAGCTTCGCTAGTTTGCTAAACCAGTATCCGCTCAGTCACTAATTTCAAAATAGTTAAGCTTATGTTTATTTTTTTGAACTGTTAATAGTTTGACTATATCGACTTCTAATCTGTAAGATATTTAATCCCTCCATCTGACAATTGTTTTCAATTCCATCTGATGGTCTCCACCCTTTCAACATCATCCAAATTATCTTTCTTCGCATGCGTGGCATTAGTCACGTCTCAGGCTTATGCTTGGTCGCCTGGTGTAGGCAGTGAATCGGCCACTTCTGGCTTTGCCGTGGACACCCAATCCCGCAATGACGTCATCTCTTTTTGGCACTCCGTTTATAGCGAATCCGAAGGCTATGAGAACCGCTTAGGCTGGACTGGCTCGATCGGCAACAATGAGCCTGGCTCCACCTCGGCAGCCTTCAAAAACGACGTCGAGCGGCGCATCAATTATTACCGATTCGCCCAAGCAGCGAAACGGTAAGCGGCGATTCAGGCCCCAATGCCCCAGAGGGCACCACCAAACAAGATGCCGCACAAGCAGCCGCATTCATGCTTTCTAAAAACACTACCGAATTTCTAGAAGGTGGAGGAGTCAGTAATCCGATCGACACACACAACCCACACAATCCTCCGGAAAGCTGGATTGCAGATGGCGATACCGCAAGAAATGGCGCCTATTATTCCAACGTCGCTATTGGTCATTATGGCCCGGGAGCAATTGATGCCTATATTAGCGAAGATGCTCAGGGCGCTGGCGGAGCAGAAAACTCAGTGGTAGGGCACCGACGCTACATTTTTCATTCTCGACTTCAGGAAGTGGCAACCGGTGACGTCCGTCCAACGAACGGCAACTACTTCCCCGCTAATGCACTCTATGTGTTTGGCGATTGGCTGACCCCTTCGAGCTCACCTGAATTTGTCTGCTGGCCAAATTCAGGTTTTATCCCGGAAGATATCACCCCTAGGCTTTGGTCACTTTCATATCCAGGTGCTGATTTCAGTGGTGCCACTATTGATATGCAAGTTGTGGGAGGAGAAGCAATTGCCACTAATATCACCTCACAGAATGCATTATACTATGCAGACAACACCATCGTTTGGAAAGCGACTGATGCCTCAGCCATTCCCTCGGCAGAGCACGCAGATGTGACGATCCAAGTCACCGTCTCCAACGTCATCATTAACGACAGCGCGAACAGCTATAATTACTCAGTAACCATCATCAATCCCAACCGCCTTACTGACTCCCCCAACCTGACAGGCAACACCAGCCCACCACAAACAGGTGCAAATTACATTCTCCATAAAATCGAACATGCTGAGGAATACGAGTTTGAAGTTTCGGGAATCGCCCCCATAACATGGATCGAGGGCGCAGAGGATTCGACCAGTGATTTTGTCATCGACGGCACCAGCAGTAACTACAACTTCCGAGCTACATACAGATGGAATTCATATGATCAATCTACATTCTGGAACAGCGGCGCCAAAGCCTTTCATCTTGCTTTCCCCAATAACTCACTCCCCCTCTCTCGGGAAACCTTCACCATCAACCGCACGATCATTCCTAAAGCAGGAGGCTCGATGTCATTCTCAATCCGCCGAGGATACATGAGCGCCGACAGCAAGCTCGAGGTTGAATATTCAGACAATGGGGGAGGATCATGGACAAGCTTAGCAGTTTATGCGGGAAAAAGCGATGGTACGCCAGACAACGGCTTTACCACTAAAAACGTCAATCTGGCATCCGTTGGAAATCAAATATTGATTCGCTTTCTCTTACATCAGCCAACGCCTACTGGGGTCTATGATATTGTTAATTATAGCGGCTACCCTGTTGGCGTTTACATTGATGACATTCAATTTACCGATTGCGAGTGGCTGCAAAGCTTATCCCTTACGAGCCTCGCTAATAACTCAGACTTTGCCACCCTTGATCACGTGACCGGCGGCGGACCGCTCGAGATAGGCAGCAACTATATACTCAAGGTTAGGCCCAGAATTGGCAACGTATGGATGCCCTTTGGCCAGTCACTCGAGGTTATTCCCACTGAATCCATTGATGTAGAAAATTACCAACAATGGGCCCTAACATACTATCCATTAATAGGCGCTTTTAACGACGACTTTGATAAGGACGGACTACCAAATGGCATCGAACATATTCTCAACCTCAACCCTATGAATGGCGCTGATGCCGAGGCTGCATTGTCCCCTACTATTAACAACGGCCAACTCCAGATTTCTCACCCTGTTATTGGAGCAAATCAGATTGAAGCGGAATACTCATTCACACTTGAGATAGGTAGCTGGGAAAAAATTCCTGTAACTATTTCAGAGGACGGCATCGCCACCGCGAGTGTGGACTTGAGCTCAGCCAACGACAAATGCTTCATCCGGTGGGCAGCAAGCGAGCTTTAGGTTTAGCATTGAAGGTGCAGCCTTATTTTAGCCAACCTCACTTAGCGGTTGATTTTTTATAGATATCCACCGCGCGAGCAATAGCCACGGCAAGCGTTTGCTGGTAGGCTGGTGTGCGGATCTTGGCCGCCTCATTACGATTTGAGAGAAATCCACCCTCAAAGAGTATAGCGGGAATTTTAATACCTGTGAGCACGTTGTACCTTGCCCGCTTAATGCCGCGATCCTCGATACTAAAATTGTTTCCTGTACTCTGGTTATTGAGATACATCAGCGCCCTGCTGTGCGCGGCGGTTGCCAGCGCTATGCTTGCCGAGCCCATGCTGTTGCCTGGCACAGTATTGAAATCTCTCAGTTTAACTTCCCGCCCCATGTGAGGCACCCCCACTGGCGAAATGGTAAAGGTTTCGATGCCGTTTGCACGGGAGTTGCTGGAATTGAAATGAATACTGATAAATATCGCATCTGGATATCTGTTGGCAATCCTGACGCGATTCTCCAAGCTCACACTGATATCACTATCCCGAGTCATCACGACTCGATACCCCTTTTTCTGCAGGATTTCTCTGGCCAGCCTAGCTACCCTCAAGGTGTATACTTTTTCGTTTTCATAAGGACCCAAACTGCCCGAGTCTTTGCCTCCGTGGCCGGCATCGAGCACTACCGTGTTAAAGTGCCGAGCGCTATGAATGTAGGTTGGTCGCATGATCGGATCCACCAACTTATTAAGATCTGTTCTAGATAGAAGGTAACGACCGTTTTGCTCAATGACAGGATAACTCAGAATAAACAAAACACCATTCATCCGGCATCGTTGGGTACCGGGACGAACCTCCATCGCAAGACCCGGACTTTCCATCGTGATGACTGCGCCGTATCTGATTTTATTGAAGTAGTAAAAATCCTTTACGCTTCGAAGAGTGACATAATCAACCCCATTGTATTTAACGGTCTCCCATGGAAAATTGGCATGAGCCATAACGCCAAGGCCAAACCACAGGGCTAGAGAACAACATAGTTTCTTGATAACTTGGTGATATCTTTTCATCAATACATCCATGATTCCGTCAAATTCTGATCGCCAGACAATAGTCCAATCCCAAGCAATGACAACGGCATTTCTCACATAACCCTAGCTAGCCATAAAACTACCTCTCGACAGCCTAAAATTGGACTGCTACTCATCGCTGCATGGAAAATATTGAGATTGCAGGGACTTATCGCGCTCAATGGGGAGAGGGCCCCATCTGGTGGGAAAATCGTCTTCTCTATGTCGACATTGAAGCCCACCAATTACTCGAGTATGACCCATCATCCAAACGTGAATCCAGCTGGGATGTGACTAACTCAGTAGGGCGCATCGGCACGGTGGTTCCCCGCTCATGTGCAGGCCCAGAGGGGAACCTCCTTATAGCTGGCGATACTGGCATCCATTTTTTCAACCAGGCAAGCAATAAGAGCACTCTCATTGGTGACCCTGAAGCGGACCTAGCAGATAACCGCTTTAATGATGGCAAGTGCTCACCTGACGGTCGCCTATTTGCAGGCACGATCAGCACCACCAAAAATTCTGGCAGCGCCGCACTCTACCGCCTCGACACTGACCTCTCCATTCACACCGCATTTGCAGGCGTCACCAATTCCAATGGTATCGTCTGGAGCAAAGACAACTCAACCTGCTACTACATCGACACTCCACGACAAGAGATACTCGCTTTTGACTACAGCTCAGAGACAGGAGAACTTAGTGATCTACGCACGGCTTTCCGCACAGATCATATAGATGGTTCTCCAGACGGCATGGCTATTGACTGCGACGACAAGCTATGGATTGCCTTCTGTCATGGGGCCTGTGTTGTCTGCTTTGACCCCCATAGCGGCAAACAACTTCACCGCGTCAATCTGCCATGCATGGAAACCACCGCTTGCGCTTTTGGTGGGGAAAACTTAGATGAGCTTTTTGTCACCACGGGAATCCACAAAAATATAGAAGAGCCAGATGCAGGCAGGCTCTTTTGCATTACTGGCCTCGGTGTGTCTGGCGTACCAAGTAATTCATTCCGTGGTTAAAGACGGGATAATCGTTGCAAATAAGCGTTAAACGTGACATCTCTGCGCCTCACAAAATCCCCTTATAACCTAAATTTTATCGAGTCATGAACATTAATGCTCACCAAGAAGTTCGCGTATTTGCACCAGCAACTGTCGCCAATGTCGCCTGCGGATTTGACGTGCTTGGCTTTGCGATCAATGCCCCTGGGGATGAGGTTGTTGCTCGCCACTCGGAAAAACCTGGGCTACGCATCACCAAAATCACTGGCGATGACGGCAAACTGCCAAAAATCCCAGAGAAAAACACTGCTGGTGTTGCCGCACTCGACCTCCTCAGACATCTGGGCATGAGCGACCGAGGCATTGAGCTCGAAATTCACAAGAAAATGCCCTTTGGTAGCGGCCTCGGATCATCTGCTGCTTCGGCTGTTGCCGGCGTTTACGCAGTCAACAAACTCATCGGTGAACCCCTTGCCAAACAACAACTCCTGCCCTTCGCCATGCAAGGTGAAGCAAGTGCTGATGGCGCTTGGCATGCAGACAATGTCGGGCCGAGCCTTCTTGGTGGTATCGTATTTGTTCGCTCCAACCAAGAACTCGACATCGCTCAACTACCCGTCCCCGAGAACCTGTGGGCCGCCGTAGTCCACCCCGATATTGAAATCCTGACCAAAGTAGCACGCGAGATCCTGCCAACCAATATCCCTATGGTCAACGCCACCCAACAAATAGGCAATCTTGGCGGACTCATCTGCGGACTCATTCAAGAAGATTACGCCATGATTGGGCGCTCTATCCACGATGTCATCGCTGAACCTCGCCGCCAAAAACTCATTCCTGAGTTTTACAATGCAAAGCGGGCCGCCATGTCAAATGGCGCCTTAGGCTTCTCAATTTCCGGCGCAGGCCCGAGTGTTTTCGCCCTCTGCGAAGGAGAGCAAATCGCTCAGCGAGTAGGCAAAGCCATTTCTGAGGTATTCAGCAAAATCAATCTAGAAAACCAGTGCTACGTCTCCCCAGTCAATAAAAAGGGCGTGCACGTGATCAGCACTCAATAATCGTCGATCTGCTCCTCGATACTGTCAGCGGCGCCACGTCGTGCCGGCACAAACTCCACGCACACCTCGGCTCTTTCGCCACAAGGCAGATTTACGAGGGACTCTAGGCCGATCCGATCTATCATTCACAGAGCATGATTCAGCTCTGAATGCTGTTGTTTTCGTAATATTAACTGTTAAGAAAAATTAACAATTATCTAGCCAGTGACATGCTTTTTGGCTATGGTTCGGCAGGTTTTATTTATCCCTTACCCAATATGTCCAACGTTACTACTCACAAACAGCACCTGAATGTGCGTGCGACTCAACTAGAAATGAATACTCGAGGTTCAGTCGGCGGCTCTAATCCCCTCGCTGAAGACTTCACCGGCAAGCTTCAAGAGGCTCAGTCCCAAATCGAGCAACTTCAGCAACAACAAGCAGAAGTAGAGCGGCAAAAGATCGAGCTTGAGGAAATCAACGCCGCAAAAGATGAATTTCTTCACGGACAAGTTGAGCTGCATGAGAAACTCAGCACGGCAGTCACATCCATGGATAGGGAAATCTTTGCTACTCGCCAAGAGCTCGATGAACTGGAACAAGCGCGTATCTGCTTTGCTGACCATTTAGAAAAAATCAATCAGCTCAACCCAGACGGATGGAACAACGAAAGCCTTCGCCAAGACCTCACCCGCGCCATCTCTGTTCTCGATCTTGCTGAAGATGAATATGAGCAGGCCCTATCTCACTTTTCCGGAGGCCGCAGCGCTTCTGTGTTTGGCTCCACAGGAAGCAAGCCCAAGCGTGCAAGCACCGGCGACAATAACAGCGAGTTTACAACGATGCTCTGTAACGGCTTTGCATTCAATCTGCCAATCGTCGTGCTCGGGGTCATTGCATTAATCGTTTACTACGCAGGGTAATTTAAACCCGTCTCGGTAAACCTGCCCCCTTTCCTCACTACCTTACATGCTTTCTCATAGGCCATGAGCCACGAAAACCCGCCTGACATTGATTCCTTAAGCGCCCACGAACGCGCATTAAGGGAACAAATTGCTCAGCTCAAGGACTTTGTCGAACATGGCCCTGAGCGGGAGCGAGTTGCCAGAGAGGAAGAGATGCGCACCTTGCCACCTCCCTCAGACCTACTGGGCAGAAAAAGAGAAAAAGAGTTCATGGAAAAACTCAGCAGAGGTGAGCTGAAAAATCAAAAACGCAATCAAACCAAAAGTGGCTTCCTGTTGGCCTTACTTCTTCTTGCAATTTTTACTCTAGGAATGTGGATATACAGAATCGTCCAATAAGAATTTGGAGCGATATTACCAACCCGATCAACACCACCTATCACGCAATAATCGCTGCCTCATCTGGCCCATTTATTGCTAAACAATCATTGTCACAATATTGCCAACAGCCGCTATCATTAAAGCTGTCCATTGATGAAGACACTTTTTAATGATTCCAGCCTTTGCCACATTAACCCTATTGAGTTCACCCTAATGCACCGTCAATTCTCATATTCAACCATCTGGTCACTAAGGCTTGGATCGCTTCATTTTATTGCGAATATTTTTGTTCTTATTTTGGGAGCCTTTTTACTCACCATTGGGGTAATCACCCACGCCGATAAATACGCACTCTATGGCTTCCTAGGTTTAAGCTTCGGAGTCCTGTCTGTGATGGTCTTTAAGCTTTGCTGTTCTGCGACAACCTGTCCCGTGTGCGTCTCCAGAATATGGGCAAACACAGGTTGCCGCAAACATCAGAAATCGAAGAAATTCATGGGCTTGAGCTACCGCTTGCGCATTGCCATGAAAATACTTACCCGGCAGCCATATCGCTGCCCTTATTGTGCTGAGCGCTTCAGTAGCAAGAACGCTATTCAATAGCAGCCTTTTCAGATATCATCCTTTTCTGATATCCTCATTACGCTGCCTTGTTCCGCACTTGATTTTCTGACGGTATCCGTTCAACTTCAGCTATGAGCAGTGAGAGAACTGAACAAATAGATGTCCGCTACGTAGCCAAGCTTGCAAGGATCGACCTTAACGAAGCTGAGTGCGCAACGTTTCAAGAACAGCTCAGCGCTATCCTTGGCTATATTGATACGCTCAAAGATCTTGATCTAGATGCTACGGATACCGAGGACCAACCCGCTGTTGACGACAACTATCTAAGAGAAGACCTTACTCGGCCCAACCTAAGCCAAGAAGACTTGCTGAGCAATGCACCTGAAAGCGCCAAGGGCCAGGTCCGCGTCCCCAAAGTTGTCGACGCCTAATCTTATATTACCCCTATGGAACTCTCCAACCAAAGTATCACATCACTCCGCAAGCAACTAAGCAGCGGTGACATCTGCAGTGCTGATATTGTCAGCTCTATAGCTGATGCTATCGAAAAAAAAGACGGTGAAGTTGGCGCTTACCTTTCTCATGATCTTGACGCCGCAAAGGAAGCCGCAAAAACCGCAGACCTTAGCCTACCTCTCGGCGGCATCCCCATAGCCATTAAAGACAACATCAATGTCAAAGGCCAACCTTGCAGTTGCGCCTCTCGCTTCTTAGATGGGTCTTATACATCACCTTATGACGCAACGGTGATCAGTAAATTACGAGCTGCAGGCGCCATTCTCTATGGCCGCACCAACATGGACGAGTTTGCCATGGGCTCTACCACAGAAAACTCGGCTCTAGGCAATACACGCAACCCACATGACCTCACGCGCGCACCAGGCGGCTCATCAGGCGGCTCAGCAGCAGCTGTCGCCTCCCACAGCGCCATCGCTGCACTTGGTTCGGATACCGGAGGATCTATTCGTCAACCGGCAAGCTATTGCGGTGTGGTTGGGCTGAAACCTTCCTATGGTAGAGTTTCACGCTACGGCTTAGTCGCCTTTGCTTCGTCGCTCGATCAAATCGGGCCCATCACGCAGAATGTTGAAGACTCCGCATTATTACTCAATGCCATTTCGGGCCGTGACGCTATGGATGCAACTTCTCTAGAACAGCCTGATACTGACTTCACAGAAGGGCTAAACGATGGAGTTGCGGGTATGAAACTTGGTCTACCTAAGGAATATTTTGGAGACGGTATAGATCCTGCCGTGCGTCGTCAGGTTGATGAATCCATCAAAAAACTAGAATCTGCAGGAGCGGAGCTAGTAGAAATCTCACTCCCCCATACTGAGTATGCAGTGGCTACCTACTACATCATCGCTCCCGCGGAAGCATCATCCAACCTCTCTCGTTTTGATGGTGTTCGTTATGGAAACCGTGTTGAAAATCCCAACGATATCATCGACCTCTACCGACGTAGTCGCGAGCAAGGCTTTGGCCCAGAGGTGAAGCGTCGGATCATTCTTGGCACCTATGTTTTATCCTCCGGTTATTATGATGCTTATTACAATAAGGCCCAGAAAGTAAGAGGCCTCATCAAACGTGATTTCCAGAACGCCTATCAAAAAGTTGATGCGATTCTTTCACCGGTAACTCCCAATGTGGCCCCTACTATAGGAGCTGACAAAGATAACCCTCTGCAGCAATACCTGGCAGATATTTTTACCATTTCTGCAAATCTCGCAGGAATTTGTGGCATCAGCGTGCCATGCGGACAGGTTACATCGGAGTCTGGTAGCCAGCTGCCCGTTGGCCTTCAAATTCTGGGTCCTCACATGGGAGAGCAGGCTATTCTTAAGGTGGCAAGGGCGGTCGAATCTCTAGACTAGAGAACCTGTAACATGGGCTTCTGGCCTCATGTATGGCTCTGCCTACAGGCTAATTAGCAGCTGCGGCCACTTCAGCTTCAGGAGCGCTTTGCTGAGTCATTTTAGCAATTACTCCGCGTATTGCCGCGTTGACAGCAAGCACTTGATGATCACGGTTATTAGATTCTGTATGATACCGTTCAACACGCTCGACATTGACCCCAAGCCACGAGTCTAAATCTTCCGGTCTTGTATTGGGATACTGCTCCGCATTGTTGTATTGCAAAACGAGCATCGTCTCACCCCAATCCAATCCAATACGACTGGCATTGCTCATAAGACTTGCCAATGTCGATTTACACTCAGAAATTTTACTGGGGTCACAGTTAACGACAAAGACCAAACCATCACAATCCGCCAGCAAAAGTTGTTCAGCAGCCTGGTGTAATGGCTTCCCAGATAATGCCAGCAGCCCCACCCTGACGAAAGGCCCGTCGGGAACTGGCTCTGGCCAAATAAATTCTGCGCGAACAATTTCAGCCTCAGATACAGACGCGGACTTTAAAGCCGACTGATCATACTGCTCAGCTACATACTCAATGATGTTCTTTTTTCCAGAATTTGGCTGACCAACAATGGCAATCTTGATGGAAACTTCTCCCGATTTTGGAACCCATTTAGCCATTCGCCATCAGATCTAAGATGTTAGCAGCCAAATAATTTTTCATGTAGGGCAGCCTTCTTGTCTGGGCAGGCAGGTAGGCTAAGCTAGTTTGTTCAGTTCTCTTGCAACAATGATCAGAGTTTCCTGAACGCCTGGTGCATAAGGACCTTGCTGCAATACAGCAAGGGTCGTGTCGCCTTCTGTTATGAAATCAACTGAGCCACTACCAAAATTAAGTTCCATGAGTTCTGGGTCACCCAAGCCGAGCGTGCTAACTGCTGAACGGAAATCGGACAGAGCTTTCTTCTCTTGTCCTCCAACTGCTGCAACGGTTCCAATTCCTGAGAGGGAACGTGCTCGCTGGATGATTTCATTCGCATCAAGAATGTGATCCACACCAAAAATGGCACGTATCTCAAGCTGCTGCAT
>JAACFN010000040.1 GCA_009937455.1 Verrucomicrobiaceae bacterium
TTTACCAATTTGCGTGCACACTCATTGGCAAAAACAATATGGCTGGTTTCACTAACCAGTAAAAAGGCATCACCCAAGGCATCCAACAACTGGTCACGCTCACGTAAGACCTCTTTTTTCGCTTCACGGCTGCGCGATTGCTGCTTACTACTCTCGGCTGTATGCTGCCTACTCTGGTTTACCGACATCCAAGCTAGGGCAAGGATGATAACGATGAGGGTGATTTCAAGCATGGTCGGGTTTCAGAATTGCACAATCATGAGCGAGGGGTAACGACCTGATAGCCTATTCCGCGCACGGTTTCCAGCATATCAGCACGTTTACCCAATTTACGGCGAAGTCGCTTCATGTGGGTGTCAAGTGTCCGGCTATGCACTTCACCGCTGTATCCCATGACCTCAACCAAGATATCATGTCGGTCCTGAGGCACGTTCTTTCTCTCACAGAGATACAGCATCAGCTTGAACTCCGTTGAGGTCAGATCCACTAACTCACCATCAGTATAAAAATGCAGCGAGTTTTTCACAAACCGGAACGGACCACACTCCAACTCCGCCCCACTTGTCGGTTGCGCGGACCGCTTAAGCACATTTTTCACCCGTAAGGCGAGCTCCTTGGGACTAAAAGGCTTGGTCATATAGTCGTCGGCTCCGATTTGTAAGCCCGCTATCTTATCCTCCGTCTGTCCGCGAGCCGTCAGCATGATCACCGGAATACCCCGCGTCGCAGCATCCTTATTAAGCTCCTTGAATACGCCGACCCCATCTAACCCAGGCATCATCAGATCAAGCACGATCAGGTCTGGAAGCAGCTCACGCGCTGAAGCGAGGCCACTCAGACCGTCATGCTCCATTACCACCTCAAAGTCGTTACGCCTCAGGTTGAAGGCCACCAGATCGGCGATATCCACTTCGTCTTCAATAACTAGAATTGTTTGCATCGTTATTTAATGAGTTCGCTCTGTAACTACACCGGCCAGCTCTATTCCGAACATACTCATGTGTGACGGATCCGCCACATATTAGCGCGAATGTGGCGCTTTTGTAACGCATGATTTTTTGCCTTTGGGTGCACTCCATGCGAAATAATGCCCCGTCGCCAGCAAAAAATAAGTGGCGATTATTCTACTAACAAAAAAACAACAATGAAACATATATCATCCCTCACCGCCCACGCCGCCGTCATCGCTGGCCTGATCCTCAGCCCCACCAACCTCGTCAATGCCGACGAATCTAAGATCGACATCAAAGGTTCTGACACATTAGGAGCCAAGCTCGTTCCTCAGCTGAAGAACGCTTATGTTAAGGACCACCCCTCGGTGAAGATCGATATTCTCGCCCAAGGTTCCTCCCACGCTTTCTCCAACCTCGATGCCGGCACCGCCGACATTGGCATGTCTAGCCGCAAGGTAAAGCAGCAGGAACTCGATAAGTTCGAAGCCAAGGGCAAAGCCCTCGTCGAGCACGTCGCGGCCTGGGACATGATCGCCGTGATCGTCAACGAGACGAACCCTGTTCGTAAACTCTCCTTGACGCAGATCGAAGGCATTTTTACCGGCACCATCACCAACTGGTCTGAAGTCGGCGGCCCTGATGCCACCATCTCGGTTTACACGCGCAACACATCATCAGGTACCTATAAGAGCTTCTCCAAACTCGCCATGTCTAAAAAGGACTACGGCACCAACTGCCAGAAGCTTGAGGGCAACCAGCCCATCGTTACTGAGGTCACCAAAAACGCCAATGGTATCGGCTACGTCGGCTATGCCTACGCTAAAGGTGACGGCTTTAAGACCGTCAAAGTAGAAGGTGTCTCTGCCAAGGTTTCCAAGATTGCCGAATACCCATTGGCTCGGAAACTCTACTACTACACCGTCGGCGAACCTAGTGGTGAGGCAGCTAAGTTCCTCGAGTGGGCAACCAGCTCAGATACCGCCAGTAACATCGTTGCTGAAATCGGCTTCATCCCCACCCCCGTTGCACAAAAAGCCATGGGCACGCTAACGAAGTAATTGATTTTCTTCTACCTGATAAGAAAACTCTAATCTAATGCAAACCCCGGGCAGCCTGAGTTGCCCGGGGTTTATTTTCATGTGAAAAACCCCAGCAGGAGCCTTACCGCTGGGGAAATATTGCCAAAGTGACTAAATCGCCACATAAGCATGCTTCGGTTTCGTCTGCTCTACCTGCAGATTCCCGCCGTGCCTGCCGATAAGCCCACCAATAAACCAGCTCCCTCGTTTAAAGGAAAACGAGGACTGCGTCTTATGGGCTTAAACATCACCACCGACGGCGTGGTAAAGGGATTCTTTGGAGGCAATGCCTACCTTGCCATCCTCGCCTTACTATTCATCTGTGTTTTCCTGCTGAAATCCGGCCTCGGCTTTGTGCCTGGCTACCGCGTTGAGCTCAGTGAGGCCCGAGTCTCTGGTATCGAACTCACCAATAGGGTGCGTTATGAGCTCACCGGCTACAAAGCCCTGCTCGCCCGCGTCAACCAAGCCTTCATTGCGGAGAAGCGCCACCTCTTTAGCGATGAGGAATCCGCCATCTATCTATACGAGGAATTCGAAGCTCTAATTGATGACGAGTTCGAAGAGGACATCGAGCAATACGTTGATCTCGACGATGGTGCGGAAAAAGAAGCCGCTAGCGTAAAACTCCGCGCCGACATCGCTACCGCCTGCAGCACCATTTCAGAAAAACAATTACTACTGTCGCTCGCTCGCCGCCTTCCCGACCTAAAAAAAATCTCGCCCGAGGCACGGCAACAGGCGCTCACTCTCGCCCAAGAATACGCGCTTAACGATGCGGAGACACCAGATGCCGTTGCTGCAATCAGCACCCGCATCAGCCAAGAAATGGGGACCTTCAACACCGCGATCCAGCGTATCAAATCGGCCGGCAAACCACTCAGCCAGCTCGAAGCTACCCTGACGAGGCAAACCGAGGAAACCGACCGCATCCTCAAGCTTAATCGGCAAACTTCAGGCAGTATCTTGGCACTGGAAGAAGGCTTAAAAAAAGCCCACAAACGCGACGAACCCTCCGAGACCATTACCGCTATCGAAGATCGGCTAAAGAAGTCCCGCGGGAGCTTTATAGAGATCGATACCGAGGCGCTCATCCAGCCGGTTTACCAGGCGATTCAAAATCACGACCTCATCGTGGACACTCTAGTGAGCGAACTCGCTGCAGCTTTCGACACCCTCCCCTCTGAGTTTGAAAACAAACAAGTCACCGCCACCATCAACGAGGCCCGCCAGCTCAACGGCGAGCTGGCTGTGATTATTGCCAAGCAGAAAGAAAACATCAACGCGTGGCGACACGATAAGGACGTCAACCTGAGTAATGCCCTCACCGCTTTTTTCTTTGGCTCCGAGTGGCAGACGGGAAGCCCATGGCAAAACGTTTACGGGCTCATGCCCTTGTTTACTGGCTCACTCTTGGTCGCAAGTGTGTCCCTGCTCTTCGCCGTTCCTCTCGCGATTGGCGCTGCACTTTACGTCAACCAGTTCGCCCACAAACGCGAAGCCGCGCTCATCAAACCTGGCATCGAATTCATTCAGGCGATCCCATCGGTCGTGCTCGGCCTGTTCGGCGTGCTGGTCCTAGCTGGCCTGCTCAAGGAATGGAGCCACTCACCGCTGCTCTCCTGGATTCCGGGTTTCCCCATCACCGAGCGACTCAATGTATTGCTCGCCGCCCTATTGCTCGCCTTCATGGCAGCCCCCACTATCTTCACCCTCGCTGAGGACGCCCTCAACAACGTACCCAAAGCATTCACGGAAGCATCACTTGCTATGGGCGCGACCAAACTCCAAACCGCTATCAAGGTCGTTCTACCCGCCTCGATATCGGGCATCATCGCCGCCATCATGCTCGGCTTTGGCAGAGTGGTCGGTGAAACGATGGTGGTGCTCATGGTAGCAGGCAACAAAGCAAAAATCCCCGAGTTCAGTGAAGGCCTCGGCGTCGTTGGCCAGCCAGTACACACCATGACCAGTATCATCGCCCAGGAGTACGGCGAGGTCACCGAGGGCTCTTTACACTGGCAAGCGTTGTTCATGGTTGGACTCGTCCTCTTCACCATCTCACTAGTTATCAACAGCACCTGCCAGCGCGTGCTCAACCGCAAAACTAGATAGAAAACTCGATAGTCATGACCGCATCAGAAAATCCATTCAAGGCAAAGCGCAGCTGGACACAGTTCCGCGGCAAGCTCGGTGTCGGTACCTTTGGTGCAGCCACTTACTTTATCCTATTCTGCGCCGTGCTGATTTTCGGCCAAATCGCCTACAAGGGGTTGCCGACTTTTTTCAAATCGGAAGCCCCCTACGTGAATACCGAGTTCTTCACATCGAACCCAGAAATCCTCCGCGTCTGGCACGATGCCGAGGGCAATAAGTTCTCGATGCCGGACAAGGACTTTGATATCTGGCGAGAAAAAAACCCAGATGCAGTGATCCTCGATCCGCACGCGCTCAACTATAGTGCAGGTGGTATTGCTGGGCCACTGGTGGGCACCGCCTTACTGGTGTTTTTCTGCATGATTATTGCCCTTTCTATTGGCATTTCAGCAGCCATCTATCTCAGCGAATACTGCGGCAAGGGACGTATCATGTCGTTGATCCGCCTCTCTATTCTCAACCTCGCGGGTGTACCCTCGATTGTCTTCGCCCTCTTCGGTTGGGGCATCTTTTGCCATGCCGCTCCAGTTATCGTCGATCACGTCGATGAACGTAGCTTGTTCGCCTTTTCCATCGGATCAAGCTACCTCAGCTTCCAAGGATGGGGCACCTCACTGCTCGCTGGAAGCTGCACGCTCGCCATCATGGTACTGCCCGTCATTATTACCGCCTGTGAGGAAAGCCTACGCGCCGTACCTGGAGGCTTTCGTGAGGCCTCGTTCGCTCTCGGCTCCTCGCAGTGGCAGACTATTCGCAAAGCGGTGCTACCCTACGCCCTGCCCGGCATTCTTACCGCTACGGTATTGGGGATCACCCGCGTCGCTGGTGAAACAGCGCCGATCATGCTTACCGCGACCTCTACGGACAAGACGGACATGCCCATGCAAGCACTGCAAAACGAAGGCGTTTGGGCATTCTTCACTCAGTCCGTGCAAGCCCTTCCCTTCCACATCTACACCCTAGCAAAGCTGCCCGACGACCCACTCAGTAAGCCGATGCAGAACGGTGCCACCTTCGCCTTCCTGCTGCTCGTCATGGGCTTTGCCTTTATCTCTATTGTGCTTCGTAACCGTGTTCGCAAAAAACTCAAGTGGTAGCGCTGCCTGAACTGAAAAATCTCAATCTAAAATTTACCATTTCAAACTTATGCACGACATGTCAAATGAACTCACCACTTTGCCAAAAGCGACTAAAAAGAAGAAGTCTTCCACCGTCATAGAGGTGGACGATATCGGCTTCAGTTATGACCACGGTAAAACCGAGACCCTCAAGGGCATCTCCATGACAGTGCCTAAGAACCAAGTAACGGCGTTGATCGGTCCATCCGGCTGTGGCAAGTCCACCCTACTGCGTTGCCTAAACCGAATGAATGACCTCATTGATACCGCCAAGATCACGCGCGGCGCCATCCGCATCCTTGGCCAGGACATTCACGCTGCCGATGTTGATGCCATCGAACTCCGTAAACAGGTCGGCATGGTCTTCCAGAAATACAATCCATTCCCGAAAAGCATCTATGACAATGTCGCCTACGGCCTCCGCATTCAGGGGGTTAAAAAGAAAAGTGTGCTTGATGAAGCTGTTGAACGCAGTCTGAAAAGTGCCGCACTCTGGGACGAAGCTAAGGACCGCCTCAAGGATAGTGCCCTCGGTCTTTCCGGAGGTCAGCAGCAGCGCCTCTGCATCGCGCGCACCATCGCGGTCCGACCCAAGGTCATCCTCATGGACGAACCCTGCTCCGCCCTTGATCCCATCGCCACAGCGAAGGTCGAAGAACTGATGCTTGAGCTGCGCAGGGACTTTACCATCGTCATCGTCACCCACTCCATGCAGCAAGCCAGCCGCATCTCAGACAACACCGCCTTTTTCTACCTCGGCGAACTCATTGAATATGGACCCACAACCCAGATCTTCACCAACCCCAGTGTAAAACAGACCGAGGACTACATTTCCGGGCGTTTCGGATAACATCAAATCTTCCAATCATAGAACCTAACCAATCATCAACATGCAACCAGGCGAACACATTCTAAGTAATTTCAATACGGCTCTCCAAGAGCTTAGGGAGACCACGCTCATCATGGCAGCAGGAGCCCAACGCAATCTACAAAACACCATCAACGGCCTGCTTGAGCGAGATAAGCAGCTGTGTAATCAGGCCATCGCTGATGACGAAGACGAGGATCAGCTAGAAATTCAAATCGATAGTCTTGGCCTGCAGATCATCGTTCGTTTCCAACCGGTAGCCACAGATTTGCGCATGGTCATTGGCGCCATGAAAACGGCCACCAATCTTGAGCGCATCTCCGACCAGGCAGTCAGCATAGCCAAACGCAGCCGCAAAATGCTTAAAAACGAGGAAGTGCCTGAGGTATCAAGGATCGAAGGGCTTTACCAAGTCGCTGCAGGCATGCTAGCAGATTCCATTACCGCGTATTCCGACAGCGACATCGACCTGGCACTGACGGTCGTTGAACGTGAAAAAACCCTCAAGAAAACACACAAGACAACTTCCAGGTTTTTCTCAGAAAAACTCGAGACCCAAACGGGACATTACCGTGACTATCTAGATTTAGTATTAATCTGCCGCTGGCTGGATCGCGTTGGCAACCTTGCCACCAATATCGCCGAGGACGTCATCTTTGAAACGACCTCAGCAGACATCCGCCATGGTGGAGAGCTACCCCCAGAACTATTGGAAGGTAACAACAAACCGGAAGCTTCAGACTAAATCTGATAACTCACCGAGTTCCTACTCGTCATCCTCGAGGACATCAAATCCTTGTCGACAATGGCATTAGGGCTCGTCATGCGGCCAGGGCCAATTTTGCGACCAGGATAGACGCAGGTATTAATCCCAGTCCGAACACCATCACCTAACACCGCACCAAACTTTTTACGCTGTGTATCCACCAGCCTACCCTGAACGAGAGATCGGTGATTGGTTCCATCATGCCGGTAATTAGCGACAACCGTTCCAGCCCCTAGCTGCACGTGAGAGCCAAGAATAGAGTCCCCCACATAACTAAGATGCTTCACATGCGTGTGTGGATAGATCACTGAATTTGCTATTTCGACAGCATTACCGATGCTACAATCATCACCGATTGATGTATTACCGTGGATATAAGCGTTAGGCCCTATTTGACAGCCTTCGCCTATGATGACATTTCCCTCAATGTATACACCGGGAAGGATTCTAGAGCCCTTACCAAGATGAATATGTCCATCAACATAAGCCAAAGGATGAATCTCGCCTGATATTTCAGAACTATCCAACATCGATAGCACCTCTTCATTGAGCTGCAGCAGGTCCCATGGATACTTGATCCTAAAGCACTCGGCTTCTGTCACAATATCATCACCACACTGCTGGGGCTTTTCTGCACCTTTCCATGCGACAAGGTCGCCACGTTTATCCATCAAACAAACAGCAGTATCAGACTGAGCGAGCATGCATAAAGCACCAACCTCAATCCAGTGGTCAACCGGAAGATGCACGGTCTGCGCATTTGCCTTTGCGTTTGGAATCACCTCAAATCCAGCCTGCCGGAGCTCCGTTGTCATCAGCTCTTTGAGCTTATGATTCGCCACCAGACAGTCACTCAAACCCCTTCCGTCCGTTAGTGGTGCGCAGTCTTGCGATATCTCTGGCTCATGAAGTGTAGCTTGCATAATAAAATGAAATTTAGACAATATCATTACACATCAAACACGGCCGAATGCAAAGACTAAACGCCCCAAACTTAAAGAGCGAACAACGCAACATACATAGAGCTTCCGCTCTAATCTGTTAAAGCGTAGGTAATGTGAGGCGTGTAGAGCGCAGGCTCGAGCAAAAATGAATCGTGCCCTTTGTCAGAGTGCACTGTAATGTGCATTGCATCGACACCTGCAGCCTCAAGACCGGCAACAATATCGGCCTGCTCTTCAGGGTAAAAACAGAAATCAGAGTCTATACTAAAGACCAAGAACTGCTGATTATTCTCCGCACATTTCTTGAAGAGCTCCTGCACGGATTTAACGCCCACCTCTTTACAGGCATCAAAACGCGACCACATGTCGATGATGCGCAAATAGGTATTAGCATCAAAGCGCTTCACGAATTTCTTACCTTGATGCAGCATGTAACTTTGAAACGTATCTTGCACCCGATACCAAGCCAAGGTCTCCTTGTCTTGCCTAACTTCTTTTCTAGCTCGTTGTTCAATGGCATCAAGGTGCACAAAGGTCTTGTGCGAAATCATTCTTGCTAATGCCAAACCATAATCTGGATGAGGCCCATCATAATAATCCCCACCGTTGAAATAGGGGTCGTTTTCAATCGCAAGGATTTGCTCAAAAAGAATAAGCCGGTTTAAAACCGTTGTCTTCAAACCACTGGCAATGGGAATCACCGTCTTTACCCGCTCAGGGTGAAGAGCAGCAAATGCCACGGTCACTAAGCCACCTACAGAGGGGCCAACACCGGCACGCAATACATCAATGCCGAGAGCGTCCAGCAATGCAGCCTGCATATTGACTTGGTCAGACACAGAAACCTGAGGGAATTTTGAGCCGTAGGGGTTGCCTGTTTCAGGGTTTATCGAGCGTGGCCCAGTAGTACCGTAACAACCGCCCAGATAATTGGCACAGATAATAAAAAAACGATCGGTATCGAGAGCCTTACCTGGCCCCATAAATTCATCCCACCAGCCAGCATGTAGCTCCTCTTTCCATAGCTCCCCAGCTTCGGGAAGGTCTGGATTATAGCCACTCGCATGGTGAGACCCAGAAAGCGCATGGGATAAAAGAATAGCATTAGATGCATCTTCATTGAGCGTTCCCCATGTTTGATAGGCAACTTCTATCTCCGGCAATACATCACCAGACTTAAGGCAGAATGGTTGATCATTCAGCTTCAAAATCTCGGTCTTTACCGTCGCTGCTTTCGAGCGCTTACTATTTGCATCATCGGACACGGGCACATTGTCCACAGATCGGGAGTTAATAACACCGTTTTTTTACGATAAAAAAATGCCTGCTTAGCAGAACTCCTGCCACTAGATTCGATCAGAGCCCATCGCTACCGCATATATCACTTCAGCCCCAACTTGCTCTAAGTGTATTCAAACCACTGGGGAGAAAAAAATCCGCTGTGCCGTCCATGGTGTATGAGCCACGATTCCGTGCACTCAATAGGTTGGGGACATCCTCCGCTCCTCTGTCTTCCTGAAAAGGCATGACATCAGCTCGTAGGGGCCGCCCCCAGGTATAGTCTATCGGTTCGGGCGTACTACCATTAGTGGTCGCACACAGCAGATGATTAATACATTATATTCAATCCACCACCTTGCAACTAAATTCTATAATGTGAGCCTGCGTGAGACATTATTCCATCCTTGCATATAACAAGCGATCCACCCAAGTTTTCGCCATGGAATTTCCTGCCACCACAGCTAGCAGCCACGTCCTAAGCAATGGCCTCACTGTTATTCTGGATGCTGATTCATCAGCTCCTGTCATCAGCACACAAGCTTGGGTGGAAACAGGCAGTATTCATGAAGGTCGACATTTAGGGGCCGGATTATCACACCTTCTTGAGCACATGGTGTTCAAGGGCACGGAAAACTATGACGGCAAAGAGATCTCAGACACCGTGCAAGCCGCAGGTGGCGAATGGAATGCTTACACCACATTCGATCGCACCGTATATTACATAGATGGCCCATCCGAGAGCGCCCAAACTTTCCTCAAGGTGCTCACTGAAATGGTCTTCAAACCAAGCTTCCCCATCGA
>JAACFN010000225.1 GCA_009937455.1 Verrucomicrobiaceae bacterium
GTTCCAAGTCCAAGTGCAAACAGCAGGCTGCTTGATGGCTCCGGCACCGCGCTAATAAGGGTGAGTGACTCACCACCGGCTTCGACGATGGCGGAGATTTGGGTGATGTAGTTGGGGAGGAAGCTGCTTGCTGATAATGTCGGGTCTATTCCCGCGTGAATACCAGTTAGGACTAGCTCAGAGCCAAGCGTAGTAAATAACGGCCCACCTGAGTCTCCACTTTGTAAATAGGCTTCATCAGCTCCCAGTCCTGGGCTATCTCTATCGTAGGTGATCATATCAGTGATGTTGGTAGCTGTCAGCGCCACGTCATCATAAAACCCATCCAGCTCATTACGGCCGACTCGGAAGTTGGTAGTGGTGTTTCCTCCGGTGCCATCAAGGCCTACTACAAAGGCTTCCATGTCGAAGTAGGGCGAAGAGGCGAAACTCGCCTGTGTGGTGGACTCGTCGGCGATGCCGTAGATGGCAATAGTGGCGCCAGGGGATGAGCTGAAGCGGCCGATGGCAATATCGGTAGTGCCAATACGGGTTAGGCTACTGCTGGTTCTGGTCACTGTGTTGCCAAGTGGATCGTTGTCTTCGTAGAAGGTGAGAGAACCGGTGGCCCTAGCATGCCAGGCAGTCACGTAATAGGTGTCCGAGATTCTCGTGGCCCAATCTCCGTTGTAGGCGATGCCAGACCAGTCGTAGCCGCTGCCAATAAATGCAGGATCATCGGCAAAGCGGTGGTGGCTCGCTGCGTTGTAACTCTGCAAGGAAAGTGCAGGCCACGCTGCGGGCATGCAGAGCGTGCTTATGATAAGCGTGGCGATGATCGGTTTCACGGCGAGTGGCGATGTTTATTGTTGGTGTGGATGAAAGCTATTTTGGTCGAGCTACTAGGATGCCGGCATGTTTTTTATACTGGTTAAGGTAGCCGGAGAGTGTGCTGTCGATGATGACTTTTTTGTGGCTCGATGAGGCGTGCATGAATCGTGACCTTCCTTGTTTGTCTTTAACGATAATGCCGACATTTTTGTAGTTTATGTTCCATATTGGGAACCTTGTGTTTGGGAATCATGTAGACGGGCATCTTGGTGAGCCGTGATTCCTGTTTTGCCATCTGCGTGCGCAGATCGGGGTTGTGTTTGAGGTAACGATAGCTTTTCCACAGAATAGACATTTCTTGGCAGCGGTTATGCATGCGGGTGTTGGGAAATGAGCGAGTCAGATCTGCGATATTGCCTCGTTTTTTATTATCCACATACCATTCTGCGAGGTAGTGAATTCTATCTAGGTAATTGCCGTGGCACTTGCCGTTGCGATAGCGCGTCCATTCGATCTGATCGAGTAGGTCTTGAGGTTGATACGAAGTTTGGTGGGTATCGAGCATTCTGCTAAAGCCAAGGCAGATTTCAAAAAACGTCCAGCAGTCCAGTCCGTGAAAGTTAGCGGAGGGGCTTTCCACATGGTTGTCGATTTCTAGTGTGTAGGAGCTGTAAGGAATGCCTTCCAATTCCATGGCAATTTTTACCATGCGCTCACTAGTGGGTAGCTGGCCCCATTGCTGGGTCACCGCTTTGCGAGCCATGTCATGAAACTTTGCCTCTCCCTTGAAAGTAGTGGACAGCGGCAGGGGCTTGGCGGCATGGCACCACAAAGGCAATAAAACGATAGCGGCAAAAACAAAACGCATTACCTTATACGCTAAATTCGATGAGGCTATTTTACAAGGTGGAAATAATGATGGCTGTAACGATGATCTGATGGCCTGTCTGATGACCTTGAACCTATGAATGGGCTTGCCCGCAGCTGCCCGGGTGAGTAGCTTGCACGTGGCTTCCTGCGGGTGCCACCATTACTATGGAAATTTGGAAAGCGATTATCGTTGGTATTGTGCAGGGTCTCTCTGAGTTTCTGCCTATTTCATCATCAGGGCACATCGTGTTAACTCAGTATTTATTGGGTATTCGCGAACTGGGGTCAAGCCATCAGCCAGACCTTGGCTTTGAGGTGATTTTGCATATCGGTACCTTAGTCAGCGTGCTGCTGTTTTTTCGTAAGAGTCTGTGGAGCTTGGTTTTGTCCCTCTTTGACAAGGAGATGATTGATGAGCGCAAGAAAATCATGTTCTTGGCTTTAGCCACGCTTCCCGCAGTGATTGCGGCCTTACTGTTTAAGGAGTTCTTCGATGCTGTTCCCGGTAAACCGGTGGTGGTTTCGGCACTGCTTTATGTGACAGGGTTTTTACTCTTTGTGCCGCGACTCGTTAAGAAAGGTGGAGGTGGTGTCGGTTGCAAATCTGCGCTCATTATGGGCATCGGTCAGGCCTTTGCTATTCTTCCCGGCATTTCCCGCTCTGGTTCAACGATTGTTGCGGGGATGCTCAGTGGTGCTAAGGCGGAAAAAGCCGCCGAGTTTTCCTTCCTCATGTCAATTCCGGCTATCAGCGGTGGTTTTGTGCTGACAATGAAAGATCGCATTGAGCAGACAGGCTCATTTTCAGAAGCGCTGAAGTCCTGCTTCACGGGCCCTTACCTGGCGGGGGCGATTGCTGCAGCTATTGTAGGTTTGCTGGCTATTTATTTGGTGATGGGTGCTGTTAAGCGAGGCAAGCTGGAATACTTCTCTTATTACTGTTTTACAGTCGCCACTGTAGGTGTGTTGTATTTCTCACTGACAGCGCAGTAATATTTATTGTCCCAATCGATCAATGCTTCCTCTCGTCGCCATGTTAAAACTGAAGCGGTGCGAGCTCTTCGGTTTTGTTTTCATGCTGATGCTGGGCGTGCTTCTTCTGGTGCCTAGTAATGTGCACGCCGAGGTAAGGATGCATCTCGCAGATGGTTTTGATTTCCCCGTCGGTAAGCCTGATGCGGAGGGGTATTACAGAGCACGCGGGATGAGATTGCGCCCGCCAGTGCATTTTGGTGAGGATTGGAATGGTAAGGGCGGTGGAGATAGTGATCTGGGCGATCCCATTTATGCCATTGCCGATGGAGTTGTCATGTTTGCTTACGATTGTCGAGGTGGCTGGGGCCCTTGTATTTTATTGCGCCATGTTTATCGCGACCCCCAAACAAAAAAGGTCAAATACATCGACTCTCAGTATGCTCACTTAAGAAGCATTGCTGTAAAAAACGGTGACTTCGTGAAGCGCGGGCAGCAGATTGGCACCTTGGGGAGTAATCGTGGTATGTATCCTGCTCATCTTCATTTTGAAATGCGGCATAATCTTACGATTGGCATGAAGCGTGAGAATGTAGAGCGCAGCTTGACGAACTGGGCAGATCCAAGCAGTTTCATCCGGGCTCACCGAAAGCTTAAGAAAGACTGGCTCAAGCAATCCGTGCCAACGGGCACCTGCCAAAAAGAAACAGACGGTGCTCAGCACGGCGATAATGCTTGTGGTGATTTTGACTTTTGTGTGGAGCCGTTACCAAGAGCTCAGCGAAGGTCAGGGGGCTGAGTCAGCTGAGGTTATACAGACCGAGGTGCTAAGCGCAGCTCTATCTAGTCAAGGCGAGGCGCCGCTGACCAAGGTGAAGTTATCATCCTCACGCTACCAGATCTGGGAGGATTGTATGATGATTGATCACCGAGGTAATGATGGCGATAGTTTCCATATTCAGGCATCTCATGGCCGTGAGGAAATCCGCATCTATTTTGTCGATGCACCTGAGAGTGCAGCACGCAGTTATAGGGATGGTAACACGAATCATGCACGCATAGCTCAGCAGGGGGCTGCCATGGGTGGTTTAAATCAAGCTCAGACCACTGAAGTTGGAACCGCGGCAAAGCTATTTGTTAAGCAGCTGCTCGCAGGTAAGCGCTTTACCGTTGTGACGAGTGGTGAGCGGGTCTATAACTCACATCGCAAATATGCCTTTGTCATAGTTGACTGGAAGGGGCAGCCACATTATCTGCATGAACTACTCGTTGTTCATGGTCTAGGCAGAATCCACACAAAACCCGTGAATCTTCCTGACAACACAACAGCCTCCAAGCAAAAACAACATCTGAGAAATCTGGAAACTTATGCCAAGCGTATGCGCTACGGGGCATGGGCTATAGTAGGAAAATAGACGGTTGAAATCGGCAACTCACAACGTAAAAACAAGACACCATGCTCGCTAAAAGAATTATTCCCTGCCTCGACGTTACGGATGGTCGTGTTGTCAAAGGGACCAACTTTGTCGACCTCCGAGATGCCGGTGACCCGGTTGAATGCGCAGTTGCCTATAATGATCAGGAGGCTGATGAGCTTGTTTTTCTCGATATCACGGCTTCATCAGACGAACGCAACACCATGGTCGACGTGGTTAGGCGCACGGCAGAGAAATGTTTCATCCCCCTGACTGTTGGTGGTGGTATCCGCACGGTGGAAGATATGCGTGAGATGCTTATGGCGGGTGCAGACAAGGTAGGAATTAATACTGCAGCGGTAAATCGACCAGAGCTGATCAATGAGGGGGCAACGGCCTTTGGTAATCAGTGTATTGTAGTCGCTATTGATGCTAAACGTGAGGGTCCAGGAAAATGGGGTGTCTACACGCATGGAGGACGTAATCCCGTTGGGCTAGATGCTGTGGAGTGGGCGAAGGAGGTCTGCCAGCGTGGCGCTGGAGAAATTCTGCTCACCAGTATGGACTCAGATGGCACCAAAGCTGGCTATGATATTGAATTAACCCGTGCGGTCAGTGAGGCGGTGAGTATCCCAGTAATTGCATCAGGTGGTGCGGGTAATCTGCAGCACATGGTGGATGTTCTCAAGGACGGCAAAGCGGATGCGGTATTGGCCGCAAGCATTTTTCACTTTGGTGAGCATACCGTGCAAGAGGCCAAAGAAGTCTTTGCTGAGCAAGATATCCCGGTGCGCCAATAAGCTAAGTTTCCTATTAAAAAATACTTGCCTCGCGCGGGCTCTCAGCCTAGATTCCGCGCGCCTAGAGCGGTCAGTAGTGACTCTCAGTGGCACATAACGCGCGATTAGCTCAGTGGTAGAGCAATGCCTTGACATGGCAGAGGTCACTGGTTCAAATCCAGTATTGCGCACCATTCTCTTTACGGCCCAGAGCATTAGCTCTGGGCCTTTTTAATGGAAGAAAGCGGGTGCATCGGGCCAATATCGAGACCGAGGCATGTGGGTCTGAGCCTATTGATAAGCATTGATATGTAAATTAGCTTAACAATAAGGATTACCTTATTTGTCGTATTTCTTACTTAGTCGTTGCCATCACATCGACATTATCCTATTATAATACTGTTATTTTACTGAATTTGGTGACAATCTTTCGTCATCAGCGAAGTATATTTAAATCTTCAATCATCTATAAAAAACACCCCATGAGATTGTTACGGCTTCATCTAGTTATTTTATGCAGCACATTTTTTGTTGCGAGTGCTTCCGCTCAGTCGGTGGCTTATTCAAAGCCCGCTGGTTTTGTGACTCATACCTTAAAAGCGGAGCAGCTGAACTTGATCGG